>CAYGNS010000087.1:0-7860 GCA_964351295.1 uncultured Gammaproteobacteria bacterium | reverse complement strand
CGGCGACCCAGTCGCGTTTGACTAAACCATCAAAATCCAACTCTCGCGCAACACTAAAACTAGTCTGCGAGACCAACACGAAAAGGAAAACAAACCTAACCCATCGGGTACTTACAATATGCAACACAATCCCCCACAATCGCGACCTAGCTCATCAGCCTCCGCAAAGACCTGAATTCGCTAATCATCCAAAAATTGGAAAACTAACATGTTCGCATACGCGCGCCAAGCACCTTTGTTCCGCTCACCCACCTACTCCGCATAGGTACTGAAATGAACCAACGAGCCTAACAGCCGTTATCCATTTCAAATACGACTCGAACCGGCACATTGAACACGCTAATCGGTTTACCACCTTCTACGCGCGGCTTGTATTTATACTTAAGTGCTGCTTTGATGGCGGCGGATTCAAACGTTGCAGACGAGCTCGCCGTCACCACTGGGTCGACTACTCCACCATCTGCGGTCACCGTATAGGCCAGCTCTACCCAACCACACATTCCACGTTCAGCCGCAATACGAGGGTAAACGGGGGGTGCTCTAAATATAGGCAAATAGTCGCCCTCGCCAATTACTGGGCCGCGACCCGAGCGGTCGTCATCAATCAATACGGGTGTGATTCCTGACCCTCCGTCAATATCTATCTTGTCAATTATAACCAAGGTTTCGGGCACTTCGGGCTGGTCGGCTACCGGGTTTGGGCGAATTGGCTTCGGCAACTCGATACGTACTTCTTCATTGGCTGGTGCTTGGTTGAAATTCGCTAATGAGGATTGATCTGTGAGGCTAAGTTGAGGTTCGTCCATTTTGATGAGTGCCGACATACCCAACGTAAGACCCAAGGTGATTAATACAGCAATACCAAAAGAGTGTAAGTTTCTGGTCATTTGTTCTGCTCCTGGAGTGTAGCGATGATCCAAAACTCGAGATCCGTCCCCCGACGTACGACGACAACAATCTAGATCATCTAAGCAGTTAGCTCTGCTTAAGTAAAATTTATACGCTCTTTTGCTTCTAAAAACCAGCTTTGTCTCTTCAGCATTCGACGTCCAGCAAGAACGAAGCAGGAACCCCAATTGTTTAAATCAGCAAATAACTCTAATAGAGTCGTCACCACTATCAAGGAGCAATAAGGTACCAATCTATGGTAGTTAGTAACCAGTCGCTATCGATCAGAGTGGCAGATCGAGGCTCAGCGACTTGGTCATGAATACACTGTTGCTGTCTTGTATATAGCTGCCAAATGGGCCGCACTCGATAAAACCGAACGAACGGTAGAGCGCTCTCGCGGGCGCAAAAAATGCCATAGATCCGGTTTCAAGACTAAGTTTTTGATAACCGAGTTCTCGAGCTTCTTGAATGATGTGCGTGAGCATTTTTGACGCCATACCTTTGCGTAAATAAGGCTGTGCTGTTCTCATGGATTTAATTTCACCATGCGAATCCGAGAGCCTTTTAAGCGCCCCAATGCTAGCAACTACGTCACCGTCCCAAAGGGCCCAAAACGCAATATCAGCGCCGCGTAAGCCATCCAGATCAAGTGCGTGGCGGCTTATCGCGGGAGCCGTGGGTTCCATGGAAGCAAGATGCTCGCGAATCAAATTAATCACCTGCGCGCTCTCTAAATTATCCAAGCGAATGTCCATTGTAATACCCTTCGTTTTATCCTTGCGTAATCCTATGGGATACGAATATTGCACAGCTTAATAACCTTTCCAAGAACGGTAAATGCTTAGCGTTATAACCCACCCATTAAACAATCAATATAATCTGTACATAAATGCCACAGGCAGCCAAGCGAAACGGCTCGCCATTTCCATGAAGGCCCAGCCATTAGGCAGGCATAGCCCGCCCCTGCCCATACAGTGTGCAGAGGGTGAAAGCCGATGCTACATCGGTTGGGGTCAAAAATGGGGTCGGCCAACAAATGATCCAGATCGATGAGCATGGTCGCCAACATAACCAATGCGGCGGCTCGAGCATTGTTCTTCCACAATAGTTGCGCAAATACAAACGGCATTACTAGATGCAGAACGTAGTGAAGCAAATGCCTCGACACTTCAAATCCGACTTCCATTCCAATCCCTATGTCACTTGCGCAAATCTTGCAGGTAGCTTCACAGCCCCACGATCGCGTATAGCTTATACGCAAAATACGTTGTTATTTACCCGGCGCGCAGTGAGATGATAACCTCAGGGAAACGTCTTCAGAGAAATACTTACCACTTAATTAGACCAAAACTTGTGCAGTATAAATCAATGCCTAAATTATATTTTTCAAGTGATCTGCCTGTTTCTGTCGATGAAGTACTTATGACACTCACAATGGAAGGCGTTAACACCGAACTAAGTCCATTCGTAAGGATGACGGCTCCGAGTGCCTACTCGCGGCGCAACATTCTAGATTGGCCCGAGAAACAAGCTTTGTTCAAAAGCTGGATACTCTTATTTGGATTTTTTCCCATTGATCGCCACTCGTTCTATTTAGACGCGATCAACCCTCATGCTGGCTTTTCTGAAAGCTCGTCGTCATGGACTAATCGATATTGGAGCCATGAGCGTAAGGTTATCGCTGAGGGGACTGGATGCCGCGTAATCGATACAGTGCATTATCAATCAAGAATTCCATTCGTTGATCTGCTGCTCCAACCGATCTATCGATTCGTATTCTGGCAACGCCACAAGTATCTGCGTAGGCACTATAGTGGCGGTGCAAGTTAACGGACGCCAAAAAGTTGTTCGCTCCAATTACTGATGTCCTCAGTTTGGATGCCAAATTTCAGGCCAATTTTCTTTTTTTCGTTATAAGCAAATGGTGCCTATATTGCCATTACTAGCTTGTATTATGAAGCAGCTAGATTCGATTGCCTGCTTAGCACTGACACAATCTAGAAGAGGAAAAGTTAAATCGTTTCTTGTATCCAGCAACTCAGTGCTGGAGGTGGTTATTGCGTTTTTTAACGTTGCAGGAGATAAAGCAGGGTCAGCTTCCAAAAGGAGCGCCGCGCAACCAGCGGTCATCGGCGACGCCATTGAAGTACCCTGAAAAACGACGGTACCGCCGCCCAAAGCAGATGAGGTTATAAGAGCGCCAGGCGCAAATACATCTGTTTCGGAATTACTATTACTGAAAGAGCTAATTTCTCCAGCACTCTCGTCAAAATCATTCACGGAGCCCACCGCTACTACGTTTTCAATGCATGCAGGTGCTCCCATCTGAGCATTGTCTGCGTTGTTTCCGGCGGATGCAAATGCAGTAACCCCTTGGCTTTTAAGTGTATTTATTGCGGTTGCCATTGGAATGAGAAAAGACTGCGCTGAATCACATTGGCCAGCAAAGCGAGCGAAAGTGCCTAAGCTCATATTAATCAAATCAATGTCATCTCTGCCTATTAACCAATCTAAGCCAGCAACAATGTCTGACGAGCAGCAAAACACATTGTTTTCATCAATAACTTTAACAGCCACTATTTTTGCATCGGGAGCGCTCCCTAGTGGGCCAACGATGCCATTTGAAGTAATAATCCCGGAAACATGCGTACCATGACCATTATCATCTTCCGCCGAACCAACTCCCAATTGTGTCGTACCCCCAGCTGGACAGCAACCATTGCCGCTATCTGAACAAAAACAAGCCTCTGCAACAAGGCTATCGCTTAAGTCAGGGTGATCAGAGTCTATACCAGTATCCAGCACGGCAACGGTAACACCTTTGCCCGTAAAGCCCATGGATTGCACAGCATCGATATTGGCCAAAGGCAGACCTTCCATTAAGTGCCCTTGCCCACCCTCATCAAGGTCAACACTAACTACAGCATCGCTTGACAGCAGTTCGTCAAGACCCGCTGCGTTTACTGTGAGCGCCACGCCATTAATGTAATTAAACTCGCGTTCCAGCGAATAATTTTCGTTTGAAAGACTAGCCATAACATTAGAACGCGCTGTCCGTATAGTGGCGGCCTGGCGGCTGAGTCGAGTATCAGGACTAACAGACTGTTCGCTTTGGCTGCGTTCAAGATCAGGCACCTCAAACGCTACTAAAACTCGAACCCTTCCGTCTGATTCAAGCTGTTCAGCCAATCTAACGGAAACGCGGCTGTCTCTATGCGGTTCTGCATTGCCGATAGAACAAATGAGAAAGAGCGAAACAAAAAGAGTTGTGGCTAGGCTTTTCATCAACGTGACACTCATAAGTATTTTTCTCAGTTAGCTTACCAGACAAAGAAAGAAATAATCACGCCGCCGCAAGAAAAATTACTGAAGTAATGTAAATTTAAAGATCGGCATTGAGTGCCTAACAATTAAAGGTGTATGCACTAAATTCCTTAGTGAACACACTGTGACAAGCATAGGCGCTGCATCGCGATCAGATCCCTGAACTTCGGAGAATATCGTTTTGTTGATTGGTTGCAATAGTGTCTGCTCTGCCGATAACATTTACGGGGTGAATAAAGTGGCGACCGATCAGTCAATCGCGACTTATGACATCTTGCTCTCTCAGCCTACAGATGCATGCTTGTTGCTCGTCCTTTCTAGACAGTACTAGCTATTCCCACTCAATCGTGGCGGGCGGCTTACTGGAGATGTCGTAGGTTACGCGACTGATGCCGCGCACTTCGTTGATGATTCGGTTGGATATGTGTGCCAGGAGCTCGTAGGGCAGCGGTGCCCAGGTTGCGGTCATAAAGTCGATGGTTTGTACCGCGCGCAACGCGACTACGTAGTCATAGGCGCGGTTGTCGCCTACTACACCAACCGATTTAACGGGAAGAAAAACCGCAAACGCTTGCGAGGTTTTCGCGTACCAGCCCGATTTGTATAGCTCTTCCATAAAGATAGCGTCGGCCAGTCTGAGCACATCAGCGAATTCCTTTTTTACTTCACCTAAGATGCGCACGCCTAAGCCGGGGCCGGGAAAGGGATGCCGCATGATCATCGTTTCGGGTAAGCCCAGTTCTAAGCCTATTTTGCGCACTTCGTCTTTGAACAATTCGCGGAAGGGCTCGAGTAGTTTAAGCTTCATTCCAATTGGTAAGCCACCCACATTGTGATGCGATTTAATCACTTGTGCCTTGCCGGTTTTAGAGGCGGCCGATTCAATCACATCGGGGTAAATAGTGCCTTGCGCCAACCATTTGGCATTGCTGATCTTGTTGGCCTCTTCCTCGAAGATTTCCACAAATACGCGACCAATGATCTTACGTTTGGCTTCAGGCTCATCTTGTCCGGCTAGTGCGTCCAAGAAGCGTTGCTCGGCATCAACACGAATTACCCGTACGCCCATATTGTCGGCAAAGGTCTGCATTACTTGGGCGCCCTCGTTGAGGCGCAATAAGCCATTGTCGACAAAGATACAGGTCAAGCGATCGCCAATTGCGCGATGTAATAGTGCAGCGACGACCGATGAATCTACCCCACCACTTAGGCCTAAAATGACGTGGTCGTCGCCCACCAGCTCGCGTGCGGTCGCGATGCTGTCGTCAATAATGTTTTGCGCCGTCCAGCTATTTCCGCAGCCACAAATTTCATGCACAAAGCGGCTTAGTAACTGCAAGCCAAACTCACTATGAGTGACTTCGGGGTGAAATTGCACACCGTAGAAGCGGCGTGATTCGTCGGCGATGGCACACAACGGAGCATTCGTAGAACTCGCAATTACGCTAAAACCCGGGGGAACTACCGTCACTTTGTCGCCGTGACTCATCCAAACATTTTGTTCGTCTTCGTTGATGAGTCGATTGGCTTGAATCAGAGTAACCGTCGCATGCCCAAATTCGCGCACGTCGGAAGTAGACACTTTGCCACCCAACATTTCAGCAATGCACTGTAGGCCATAGCACACACCTAGGATCGGCACGCCAAGTTCATATATACCTTGCGGTGGTCGGGGGGTATGTTGTTCGGTTACGCTAGATGGTCCGCCCGAAAAAATGACGCCGCTGGGAGCAAACGACTTGATCGTCTCAAGATCGTTATCATAAGCCCAAATCTCGCAATACACGCCCAGCTCGCGTACGCGCCGTCCAATTAGCTGAGTATATTGTGAGCCAAAATCTAAAATGAGAATGCGATCGGCGTGAATATCAACCATGGTAATGTCTCAGCGCTAGATTGTGCGCAGTTGAATGCGGAGTAAACGAGGCAGCTTCTGATGCGGTTTCAAGCATCGTAAAATGCATTAACTTCTATAGTTGGGTGCTTCCTTAGTGATCGTAACGTCGTGCACATGCGACTCTCGCACCCCCGCGTTGGTGATCTGCACAAACTCGCAATTGGTTCGCATCGATTCTAAATCGGCGTTGCCTGTGTAGCCCATGCTCGAGCGCAGACCGCCCATCAACTGATGCACGATATTGCTGGCGGGGCCTTTATATGGCACCCGTCCTTCAATGCCTTCGGGCACCAATTTTTCAGCCTCAGACTCGTCAGCTTGAAAGTAACGATCTTTCGAGCCTTGTTCCATCGCACCGAGTGAGCCCATGCCACGATACGACTTATACGAGCGCCCTTGAAACAACTCGATTTCGCCTGGCGCCTCGTCTGATCCTGCCAACAAACTACCCACCATAACGCTATGGGCGCCTGCCGCGATGGCTTTGGATATATCGCCAGAGAACCTCAGTCCACCGTCAGCGATCAAAGGCACACCGCTCTTTTTGAGTGCTTGAGCCACATCATAAACGGCCGTGATTTGCGGCATACCTACGCCCGCTACCATGCGCGTCGTGCAAATCGATCCAGGGCCTATGCCCACTTTAACCGCATCAGCACCCGCTTTAACTAGATCTAATGCGGCTTGCGCGGTCGCGATGTTGCCGCCCACAATCTGTATGGAAGGATATTGCTTCTTAATTCGAGCCACCGTAGCCAACACGCCTTCGGAATGGCCATGGGCCGTATCCACTACAATAATGTCAACGCCGGCCTCAACGAGCAGCGCGGCGCGTTCCTCAGTGTCGGCTCCCGTGCCAACGGCAGCGCCCACGCGTAGATGACCATTCTCGTCCTTACACGCATCCGGATGATCGGTGGACTTTTGAATATCTTTTACGGTAATTAGGCCCTTTAGACGAAAATTGTCGTCTACAACCAGCACTTTCTCGATGCGGTGCTCATGCAAAAGGTTTTGCACTTCTTGCTTGCTCGCGCCCTCTTTAACCGTTACTAAACGATCTTTCGGTGTCATTGCCAACGAGATAGGCTGGTCTAGACGTGTTTCGAAACGCAAGTCACGACCCGTCACAATCCCAACCAAATCTTGCCCGTCCACCACGGGCACGCCCGAAATGCCATTGCGTTTGGTTAATTCGATCACTTCACCAATGCTGGTGGTTGGAGACACTTTGATGGGGTCGCTGATTACTCCGCTTTCAAACTTTTTAACTTTAGCAACATGGTTCGCTTGTTGCGCGGGCGACATGTTCTTATGGATGATGCTTAACCCACCAAGCTGCGCCAAGCAAATAGCCATGCGGGCCTCGGTAACGGTATCCATAGCCGCCGATAGCAAGGGGATTCCAAGTTCGATATCACGGGTAATACGGGATTTTAGAGAGACATCGCGGGGCAGAACAGCCGAGCGGGCCGGCATCAACAGGACGTCGTCGAAGGTAAGAGCTTGTTTGATATTTTCCATCGCGGAATTATACGCATTGTTTTTTTAGATTCAACCGAGCGCAAGCATTCAAGCGAAAATTAGTCGCGTTACAACACGAAACCGGCTGCCATTTCGCATTGTTGCTTAGACAGGTTCGCGGTAAGTATTTGTATCGGACGCGTGCTTTGCTCGCGTCCGGGGCAACACTCCAATTTTGTCTATTTGGGTACTTTCAGAATCTTCAGGGTATTGGTATTACCGTC
>CAYGNS010000086.1:0-7869 GCA_964351295.1 uncultured Gammaproteobacteria bacterium | reverse complement strand
GCATACGTGTAGATGGGAATAAACGGCATTTCGCTGAGAATCAAGCTTTCGGCTTTATAAAAGGCGGCAAATCGCTCTTCGCGCGTTTTGGCCTCAGGAGCCGTGCGCAACACAAGTTCGTCGTATACCGGACTTCCCCAATGGGTGCGGTTTATCTCACTACCCGATATCCACATATCAAGAAAGCTGTTCGGGTCAACATAATCAGCAATCCAGCCACCGCGCGAAATATCAAAATTACCTGTGGTCTCGTCGTCTAAATACACTTTCCAATCTTTATTCTGCAGGCTTACTTGAATGCCTAGCTCTTTGTTCCACATCTGCTGCACCGCTATCGCCACTTTGCGGTGTTGCTCGTGGGTATTGTATTGCAGTTCAAAACTCGGGAAGCCTTCGCCGTTGGGATACCCCGCTTCGGCAAGCAGTTTACGCGCGCCCTCCGGATCATACTCAAACAACTTTGGCGGTTGATACCCTAAGAGGCCTGGCGGCGTAATAGCATAAGAGGGCGTAAAAATGTCGTTTAACACATTTTTGACCAAGCGATCGCGGTCAATAGTCATGGCAAGCGCTTTGCGCACTCGCGGGTCGTCCAATGCCTCACGCTTCGTATTGATTCGAAATAAATAGGTACCAATATAAGGCGCTATCTGTAACCGCTCTGGATAGTGTTCACGGTAATAAGGTATTCGATCGAGCAGAGATTCGAACGTATAGTGCAGCTGATCGGCTCGGAACATACGCTCTTCAGTCGTACGTGATTCGATGCTATGGAACACGATGCCATTTAACTTGAGACTCTCTTGGTCCCAATAATAGGGGTTCGGTGACAGTTTGAGGTTTCGGTTCAATTGCCACGAATCCAACACGAACGGGCCATTGGTGACAATGTTTTCGGGACGGGTCCACCGTGTATAGGATTCCCACGGTTCACCAAACTTTTCGATGGTGGCGCGATGTACTGGATAGGTTGAATAATGATCCATGAGCTGCAAAAAATACGGCGTGGGGTTATTCAGCTCAACCTGCAAAGTGTAGTCATCGATCGCCTTAATGCCTACCTGATCAAAATCTGTCACTTCGCCATTGAAAAAAGCCTCAGAATTCTTAATTGGAAAATACATAAATACGTACTGCGAACCGAGCGTGGGCTGCAATGCCCGCCACCAACTCCAAGCGAAATCATGAGCCGTGAAGGGGTCGCCATTCGACCACTTGGCATTCTTACGGATCTTGAAAGTGTACACCCGACCATCGTCACTGATCTCCCAAGATTCAGCCATCCCCGGTTGCACTTCTAGTGTTTCAGCATCTTTATAAACTAAGCCCTCAAACATTGCGTTAATCAGATTACTCTCGGGCACTCCTGTGACCACATGCGGATCTAAACCCTGCGGTTCGCCGCCATTGCCTATATGTAAAATGCCATCGCGAATGCCTGTTTGAACATTGGAATCGCCTTGACCACAAGAGACAAGTAATACTGAAACAAGCACCAATGCGGCGACTTTGAGAAAAAATTTAGGCATAAGGGTTAGACGCAGAGTTTAGGCAAAGAGTTTAGGCAAAGAGTTTAGGCAAAGAGTTTAGGCAAATAGAAACAAAATCACCGTGTAGACTGGGGTAAGCTTAAGTGATCACTCGGACTTCAAAATCAGAAGATGCGAAGATATACCGTCAGCAATAGCGGTTAGACTTAAGCAGAATAATCACAGCTGCCACTTAAGGAAGCGCCAACTATCTTATATACTCGGCGGGTCGTCAATTAAATCGTCGTAAGACATTGCGTTGACTCCTTCACGATCTTGTCTACAAGAACCCAACTCAATAATAAAAACTATGAATACAACCACCAACGAAAAAACCATCTTTGGCCACCCGCGGGGACTGGTCATTCTGTTCTTTACAGAGATGTGGGAGCGCTTCTCCTACTATGGTATGCGCGGCCTGTTGATTATTTATTTAACCCAACATTTCTTGTTCTCGGATGAACGCTCAGCCGTGTTATATGGCGCTTACACGGCACTCGTTTATGTAATGACCATCATTGGCGGCTCGCTGGCAGATCGCTATTTGGGAGCGCGCAAAGCGGTAACTTTTGGCGCGATTCTCTTGGTACTGGGCCACTTCGGTATGGCCTTTGAAGGCAACGGTTCCAAACAAATATTGGAATACGGTGGCAGCACTTACCAAATTGAACTCGATGCCCGCGGCGGCGATGCACGGCAACTGCTCGTTAATGGCGATGCTCGCTCTTACATTAATTTCACCGAAACAGATCTGCTGCTCGAAGACGGCGCGGCCGTTGGATTAGGTAGCTCGATCCCTCGCAGCGAGATTAATTTGCGCGTGGAAACAGAAGAGAATTATCTCAACGAACTGAATTTGTCCTTAGCGCTCATTATTGCAGGGGTCGGTTTTTTAAAGGCAAACATTTCCACCATTGTTGGCTCGCTTTACGGTTTTGGCGACACGCGCCGCGACTCTGGCTTTACCATCTTCTATATGGGCATCAATCTAGGTGCGTTCTTATCGTCGATCACCTGCGGCATATTGGGCATTATGTATGGCTGGAAATACGGGTTTGGACTGGCCGGCATCGGCATGGGATTGGGCTTATTTGTATTCCTGCGCTACCAGCATTGGTTAGAAGGCAAAGCTGAGCCACCTTCAATGGCGGCCTTAAAAGAAAAAGTGTTTTTATTTATCGACCGCGAATGGATGTGCTACCTCGTTGGGCTTGGCATTATTGCCGTGTCAATGTTCTTAGTAATGCATCCCGAATTGATGGGCGGCATCATGTTACCGCTTGGCATCATCATGCTCGCCGTACTCATCGGCTATGCGGTGGTTTCGCTGCAAGGCGAAGAACGTGGGCGTATGCTGGCGGCAATTTACTTTGTGTTAGCGCAGATGCCTGTTTGTGCTGTGTTCGAGCAAGCAGGCTCGTCATTGAATCTGTTTACTGATGGTTTAGTTGCTCGCGAAATGCTGGGCTGGTCGGTGCCCGCGCCCGTATTTCAGTCGCTCAATGCCGGCTATATCATTGTCTTCGCGCCGCTCTTAGCGTGGCTGTGGATTTGGCTCGCCAAGCGTAACCTCAACCCCTCGGCTCCCGTTAAGTTTGCCTTTGGTGTGGCCATGGCCGGTCTGGGCTTTTTGGCGCTGGTCGGCGGCATGACCACCTCTGGGCCAACCGGCTTAACGCCTGTGTACTTTATCTTTTTGATCTATTGGATCCATACCATGGGCGAGCTCATGTTGTCACCAGTAGGCCTCTCGGCTGTCACGAAACTAGCGCCTGCTCGGGTAGTAGGAATGACCATGGGCGCCTGGTTCTTGTACTCGGGGCTATCGAACTTTTTGGCAGGCGTGATCGCGCGCACTACAGGCGCCGAAACCATCGGCGGCCAAATCACCAACGTGGCCGCTGCCAAGGCCGTTTATGCTGACGTCTATACCAATGTGGGCTACACCGCCCTTGGTATTGCATTGGTCATGTTATTAATATCGCCAATCATCAAAAAGATGATGCACGGCGCCGATTAGGAGAAAATCATGAAAACATTCAATATTGTCCGCCGTACAACGGCACTCATGGCATCCGCACTGTTGCTCTTAGCACTGTCGAGTGGGAACGCTTGGGCTAAAAAGGAAACCGCAGCCGAATACGTCAAGCGCGTTGAAGCTGACGGCAAAGAGCTCTCGAAAGAAATCAATGCAGCCTTTTGGGTGCGTAGCACCTATATCACGCCCGACACGGCCATATTGGCGGCAAAGGCAGGCGAGCGAGCGCTCGCATTTGAAAGCGATGTTTTCAATGGTGCTCGTAAATATAAAGGCAGCAAAATGGATCCTGTCACAGCGCGCGCAATTGAGCTCATGCTGCGTGGTTCGTCTGCCCCTTCACCCAATGACCCTAAATTACGCGCCGAATTGTCAGAAATCCTAACGCGTATGGAAGGCGCATACGGAGCGGGCACTTATTGTAACGAGGCAGGTGAATGCCGCGAAATTCAAGAGCTCGAGAAAGTGTTAGCCGAATCGCGCGATTACGATGAATTACTGGATGTATGGCAAGGTTGGCGAACAGTATCGCCGCCCTACAGAGCGGACTACCAACGCTTTGTTGAGTTGGCCAATCAAGGCGCAAAAGACTTTGGCTTTAACAACTTGGCTGAAGTTTGGAAGTCTAACTACGATATGGAGCCCGAAGCGTTCACCATAGAAGCGCGCCGTTTGTGGGATCAAGTCAAACCTTTTTATGACGAGTTGCATTGCCATGTGCGAGCTAAACTCGGCGAGCATTATGGCGAAGACAAGGTGCCACCGACTGAACCGATTCCAGCACATCTGCTCGGCAATATGTGGTCACAAACATGGGATAATTTATACCCCATGATGGAACCCTACGAAGGCGTAGCCTCTCTCGACGTGACCGCAGCACTCAAAGAACAAGGCTATGACGAACTCAAAATGGTGCAAACCGCCGAAGCCTTTTTTACGTCGCTAGGCCTGCCCGCTCTGCCAGAGAGCTTTTACGCCAATTCCATGATTGTAAAGCCGCGCGACCGCAACGTTGTATGTCACGCCAGCGCGTGGGATCTTGACGATGGCAACGACCCGCGCATCAAGCAGTGCGTGGAAATCAATGAAGAGCAGTTTGGCACGTTGCATCACGAGCTAGGCCACATCTACTACTATTTGATGTACAAAGACCTACCCTCGGTATTCAAGGGCGGTGCGCACGATGGTTTTCATGAAGCCGTTGGCGACACGATCCAATTGTCGATGACGCCTGGCTACTTAAAAGCTAAAGGTTTGATCGACGAAGTAGTCGATAGCCCCGAAGCCACGATCAATAAGCAAATGAAACTGGCCTTAGAAAAAATCGCCTTTTTACCGTTTGGAAAAATGATTGATGAATGGCGCTGGAAAGTGTTCACAGGCGAAATCAGCCCCGAAGAATACAACGCCGGCTGGTGGAAGTTGCGCACCGAGTATCAGGGCATCGCGGCTCCGGTGGCGCGCTCAGAAGCCGATTTTGATGCGGGAGCCAAGTATCACATCCCTGGCAACACCCCTTATACGCGTTACTTTTTGTCCTTCATTATGCAGTTCCAGTTTCACAAATCATTGTGTGACGCAGCCGGCCACACAGGCCCACTACACGAGTGCTCTATATACGGCAATGAAGTGGCAGGCAAGAAATTGGGCGATGCTTTAGCGATGGGCATGAGCAAACCGTGGCCAGACGCCATGCAAGCCTTAACGGGCCAGCGTGAGATGGACGGCAGTGCGATTATCGATTACTTCGCACCGCTCAACGCATGGCTTAAAGAGCAAAACAAAGATCGTCAATGCGGTTGGTAGTTGGTCCACGGACTCGCAACGATCTTTAACCTGAAGCAGGACACAACACCATGACCTTTTTCTCAGCGGCCTTACTATTATTTTTAGTCATGGACCCATTGGGCAACATACCGTTGTATCTAACAGCCCTGAAAAATGTACCCGTGGAGCGACGCATGCGCGTGATTTTTCGCGAGCTGCTAATCGCCCTAGGCATCATGGTGTTGTTTCTGTTTTCGGGACAGGCGTTTTTATCGGCGCTCAATATATCGGAGCCCGCCTTGACCACCACCGGTGGGGTGATCTTATTTTTGATTGCCATCAAGATGATTTTCCCCAGCGACGATGGGCAAAAGAAACATGCGAACGAGGAAGAGCCGTTTATTGTTCCGCTCGCCATTCCTTATGTAGCTGGCCCTTCAGCTCTGGCAACGCTACTGTTGATTATGAACAACGAGCCAGAACGGTGGCCTGAATGGTTAGGCGCAGTATTTGTGGCTTGGCTAGTGACCGGCATTATTCTTTTAGCGGCGGGTCCGCTTGCCAAAATCCTTAGGAATCGAGGGCTAATTGCCATTGAGCGCTTGATGGGCATGATCCTAGTCGCCATCGCTATTCAAATGTTGATGAATGGCGCTGTCGAATTTGTGACGTTATTGGATACAGTAGAACAATAGCGGTTGCGCCCCCCCTCTCTTTTTCTTTTTTCTCTGCGCTGTTGGGGACGTGGATCCGTTACCTACCACCCTGCGAACCCATGGATTCCCGCCTATGCGGGAATGACAGTTGGGCGCTGGAATGACGGATTGTAATGTGGCTTAAGCGGTCTTGCTTGTTGGTGATTTGCGTGTCGAAGCATCCGCCGCGGGTTCAGGTTTTTTTGACTTAGAAGAGCCAGATTGATCACCCGTCTTGGCGTTACCGGTTAACTTGCTCGACGGGGCAGTTTTGCCGCTGGCACGCTCCGCATCCGATACGTCTGGCTTCTTCGGCGGCGCTAGCATTCGATCGGCCGTTTCGTTATCCAACAGTGTATGCGCACCAACCGCCAAATGCTCATAAAGCTCTTGGTATTGGGTAGCCATACTCTGAAACTTTCTGCCGGTCTCAGTAAAATGTTCGGCAACATCAGCCTTGTATTGGTCGAACGCATCCTTGGTCGTAGCCGGATTCGCGGAGCCCCCGCGTAATTTATTAAAAATAGCCATTCCCACGATGCCGACCAGCACGCCAGCTAAAAAGGTGGGTAATGCGTTTATTATTGGTTCCATAGCATCCATTTTGAGTGATTAGTTAGAAGGTGAGCAGATTCCACCTAAGACTTGAGTGTAATGCTTGAACTTTACATTTCAATCCTAATTACCATTTAGATAGACAATACGCTGTTCAAACGGTGGATTGCCCTATAATGAGCCGCTCGAGGAAACTTTTTGTTTTTGGTGACGAAACGAATGGTCAACTCGCTAACTCGATCGCCCTATAAAATGATCACTTACAAGGTTCTCACTCGTATGAATTTCAGCTTTATTTCGTTCATCTTTCGACTCTTTCGATCTGGCAGCTTGTATGCGCTTGGCATAGGGGTGGTCGTGGCATATGTCGCTTTCGCGCTCAGTGTCAATCTCTCCGTGCGCGCCGAAGTTCAAGAAATCAGCGAAGACCAGCTCACTATGAATCGTGAGCTGCATGAAGATGTTCATCAAACGCTGTTCTTTTTGCAGCAGGCTCATTATCAACCAGGAGTGTTAGATGATACGTTTTCGTCTAATGTGCTTGATACGTATTTGGAACTCATAGACCCGAACAAATTATATTTTAGCCAAGCGGATATCGACGGTTTTGAGCCTTATCGATACAAGATTGACGACTTTCTCAAACGTCGAGATGCTGAAGTAGCTTTTACTATTTTTAAAACGTTTCGTAAACGATTAAACGAGCGCACGACGAAAATCACCGAATTGATCGAGCAAGACATTGCGTTTGACATAGACGAGAGCATGGTCATCGACGCTGAAGAGCTTGATTGGACCAGCACGCCCGCCGAATTAGACGAACGCTGGCGCTTGCGTATTAAAAACGACTTTATTCAGCAAATTCTCGGCGAAACCGAGTTAAGTGAAGCGCGCAAAAATTTGAACCGCCGCTACACCCGTCAGCGAGACGTAATATTTCAGTTAGACGCCGATGATGTCTTTGAGTGGTTTATGAATGCCTATACCAAAGAGATAGGTCCTCATACGCAATATATGTCGCACGCAACCGCCGAGAATTTTCGCATCAGCATGTCATTGTCGTTACAGGGCATAGGCGCGGAATTGCGCTCTGAAGATGACTATACGGTGGTCAACAGCACGATTAAAGGCGGTCCAGCTGAGTCAAGCGGCAAGATTGATGCTGACGATAAAATCGTGGGGGTCGCCCAAGACCAAGGCGAAATGGTCGATGTAATCGGTTGGCGTCTTCGCGATGTAGTAAAAATGATTCGTGGAGACAAAGGCACCAAGGTCCGATTAAATA
>CAYGNS010000085.1:4625-7882 GCA_964351295.1 uncultured Gammaproteobacteria bacterium | reverse complement strand
GCATCACGGGCTTTATGGTCTTGTGAGGTTGCGAGCGGTAAAACATGTTGACCAACCACCATGCAGATAAAACTGGCTTCTTCGCCCTCCAAAAATTCCTCTACCACCACCCGTGCGCCTGCGTCACCAAACTTATTGGCCAGAAGCATGTCACGTGCGGCCTCCTGCGCTTCAGCCACGGTACGAGCAACAATCACGCCTTTACCGGCGGCTAACCCGTCGGCTTTTACAACAATGGGGGCGCCTTTGTCCTCAATGTAAGCGCACGCGGCCTCGGCATCGGTAAAATTTTGATAGTCAGCGGTGGGGATGCCATGTTTGGCCAGAAAGTCTTTGGTAAATGCTTTGGAGCCCTCAAGTTGCGCCGCCCCTTTCGTCGGCCCAAAGCAGGCTAGGCCACGAGCTCGAAATGTATCAACCACCCCCAGCACAAGTGGCGCTTCAGGCCCCACGATAGTTAAGTCTATTTGTTTAGCTGCGGCGAAGTCGGCTAACGCGTCAATTGCATCAACGGGAATATTGACATTCGTCACTTTTGCTTCAGAGGCGGTGCCTGCATTGCCAGGGGCGACATAAACGGCCGTGATATTGTCAGCCTGCGCGACTTTCCACGCGAGCGCGTGTTCGCGACCTCCATTGCCGATAATTAAAACTTTCATTGCGTTGTTTATTCCTGCTAGGGGGCTTTAAAAGTGTAAGACCGCGATTTTACACGCAATTAGACTATTCTCCGAATCCTGCGGGAATAATTCTGGTAGGCCACACTTGCGCTTAGGCGAGTGGCGTAATCACCGTCAAAAATGGTGTATCCTGTGCGGCGAAATGAGCCATTTTTGCGCGCAAATTTAAACCGACATTATGGCTAGCCCACCCACACTTTTTGTTCCGCCAAATGCTGCATATTGTTCTACATAATCCACAAATACCTCCGAATACGGGCAATGTAATTCGCTTGATGGCAAACACCGGTTTTAGTCTGCATTTAATCGAACCGCTGGGTTTTGATTTTGCGGAAAAAGCGTTGCGGCGAGCGGGTCTCGACTATCACGATCTGGCTCGCGTTGCACGCTATGCCAACTTTGCTGAGTTTGTCGCACAGGTAGCGCCACAGCGACTGTTTGCGATTACCACTAAGGGGCAACGCTACTATGTTGACGAGCAGTTTGCTAAGGGCGATGCGCTCGTGTTTGGCTCCGAAACGCACGGCTTGCCACCCGAAGTGATGGCGCAGTTCGCCGAACAGCAGCGGCTACGCATTCCTATGCAGAGCAACAATCGTAGTTTGAATTTATCTAATTCAGTAGCGCTTGTGGCGTATGAGGCATGGCGACAGCTTGGTTTTGTCGGCGGCTCGTAAGTCTATTCTTTGTCAAAACTGTCAACAATAATCGCGCCCATCGACGCGGGCATCGCGATGATCAACAGGCGCCTAAACGCGACGCCAGGGTCATCCCAGATGGGAAATTTATCAATGGCGGCAAGAATGAGGCCGACTACGAGTAGGGTAAGACCGTAGGCGAGCACTATACGTGCTAGGTAGACAAGCATGCGACCATCTATGGCGCCCTGAAAAACCACTTGATAGGTGTAGAGCGACAAGAACAACAGCGACATGGTGCATAGCAACACTAGATTGGGTGTGGCCAGCGTTTCGCCCATGCGCCATGCCTCTTCAGAAAACGAAATAGGCACACCCAGTGCGAATGCGCCAATCATCACCTGACTGGCGTCCTCCCAATTAAAGTTCCAGTTGTTGCGTGTCATCTAACTTGTTGGCTGAAGCTAAGCTAATCTTGAGCATACTCCAAAGCGGCTTGCTTGAGTGAGGCAAATAGGCGAGTTTGGGGCGTTCGACAAGGTAAGTATTCGGGATGCCACTGCACACCCACTAGATAGCGTTGTCCGGTGGCTTCAATTGCTTGCACAAAGCCGTCGTCATCAAACGCTACGGCGCTTAAGCCTTCACCCACATGATCGATGGCTTGATGATGTAGACTGTTTACTTTAACGCGCGAGCTTTGCAATATGGCGCGCAGCTTGCTTTGCTTGTCGATCGCCGCGTACTTAATTGCAAACAGACTATTACGGTTAGGGGTTTTCGTGCGTAATGGGCGCAAATCGCTGAGCAGATTGCCTTGTTTGAAGACATTGATCAGTTGTGCTCCCCGACAAATCCCCAGTACTGGTAGGGCCCACTTGACTGCTAAGGCAATCATCTGTAGTTCCAGAGAATCTCTCTTGGCATCGTAGATAGCGCCCGCCGCACCGGTTGCGCCGTAATGCGCTGGGTCAATGTCGTCGCCACCTCCTATAATCATGCCGTGTAATTGATCTGGCAATTGGGTCTGACCAGGACAAATATAGACGCCGCGGGCACCCACTTGCCAGAGTCGCCAACGAGTGGCCCACCAACCAAATTTCGAAATACGGCGGGGGCCTGTTACCGCAATGACGGGACGCGGCCCGCGCAGGCGGCGCGACGGTTGCGTTATTTTGTGCAGATCCAGTTCGTGCGTAAAGCGGCTTGGTATTTAAGCGCGAGTTGGCAGGTCTAGTAACTGCGCAACGCGGTCCGCCCAGTGCTCGCCAGTCTCGGGAATGCTGCCACTTAGAATACCGTGATATTCCCCTGCAATCCGCGTTAAGTGTTCACTAAACGCGAGTTCTTCTATGCGCCACCATGTATCCAAAGCTTGATCGAGATTCCAGTCGGGGTTGTCGATGTCACAGTTCGGCAAACGATAGTGAAATGTAGGTCGTGCCTTAACCCGCTCATCATCAATCACGCGCTCCACTCGAGTGGGGTCGAGTTGCTTAAACAATGGCAGCATGTCTAAGCCTCGGTTGCGGGTTGGATTGAGCGCTAAGTAATCGTCAATCAACTTCTCTTGGGTCGGCGCGTAATCAGCCGCTAGTATCTGCACAACATACTTGGGATCAAAGTGATTGATGTAGGGGGTGATACGCCGCGCAAGATCGGTGTTTTCCAGTACTTTTATCCATTCATAGAGACAACAGTAGGCTCGCAAGAAGCGCACAATGGTCGCGGAGTCTTGCTTGGGCAACTCTGGGTTGAGATGGATGCCAAAGGCGTAGTGTAGTGCGTGGCGTGTGCCCAACGCACCAGCCTCGCGTAAATCGTCTATTAATGGCAGCAGCTTGGGCAAGTCTTGGAAAGAAATCGGTGGCGCGACTATTTCCCACGGCACGAGTGTCTCGGCGAGTGTGCCCACTGTATCGATGACTTTACCCGCCAA
>CAYGNS010000085.1:4048-4615 GCA_964351295.1 uncultured Gammaproteobacteria bacterium | reverse complement strand
TCTCCTATTGCTTTAATGGCTAGCGACTCGAGCTCTACTTTAAAGTTTCCGAGTTCACTGTCGCGCAACTCGAACTCAAACGCAGTTAAATGCTCCACTGAACCGCCAAAATGTTCTTGCAGCGTGGCCACGATGTTCTCGCCTGATAGCCCTGCGAACTCAATCTCTACGCCTAAACGGCGTGGCTCACCGTTGGCTGTGGTGCCGCGAGCTTGAATGGTTTTGGCTAATAGAGACGATGGTTGGGGCATAGCTTAGAGTTCCTCTTGGTCTTTTTGTTGGCCTTGAGTGTACCGCATTCAACATAAATCTCCGTGCAGGGGCAATTTGGTACTGCGGATTACGTTCAGCTAAGCAACACATAGGCATAGCGTTGCTATGATAAAATGAAGCCGTTACAGACCAAGCTCTGAACGCGGATCGATACGGCTTTTTTACGACGCGCGCCGATCTTATTCCTGTTTAAACCGTCCGACTGCCTGACTAACCGAGCACGGCTCGCCAACCTATTGATCTCTCTTTTTTGCAGCTCCGCCCTCGCTTTAGTGACTCGCCGAACAGTAGTCG
>CAYGNS010000085.1:0-4038 GCA_964351295.1 uncultured Gammaproteobacteria bacterium | reverse complement strand
GTAGTCGGTAAGGCTGGGTCGCGCACATTCGCGTGTGTAGTGCTTAGCATTTTTCTCGCATACTTTACTCCTAGTACCGCGCAAACATTAGCAGCGGAACAAACCTCTGAAGCGCCCGTAGATGCGGATTTCACGATTGCTTTTGTTGGCGTTGAAGGAGTTTTATTAGAAAACATTCAGCGCAGTGTGCGCTTGGTAACGCGTAGGCAGGACAGTAAACGACTGACCGTGGGCGAGCGCAGGCGATTACAGATGAGTGCGCATGCAGAAATTAAACGGGCACTAGAACCGTTTGGCTATTATCGGGCGGAGGTGACAACAGAATTTGATCGCGCCACTTTTACGCTGCGTTACATCATTAACCTAAACGAGCCCGTGCGGGTGCAGTCGGTTGATTTGCGAATGCAGGCAGAAACCTCGCCAGCGAAACAAGCAACCGCATCTGAGCCTGATCCTCAACTTGCGGACCAAACATTTGTACAAGAATTCACCGATTGGCGAGAGCAATTTGAATTGCAACCTGGCCAAGTGTTGGATCATGCGACTTACGAGCGCAATAAAAAGGCCCTACTTGCGCAAGCGCTTAAGTTGGGCTTTTTTGACGCGCGCTATTTGCAAAATACGATCAGCGTAGACGCAGCGCGCGAGTCGGCCAACATCACCATGTTGTTTGCGCCCGGGCAACGTTATCTCATTGGCGATATTGCGCTTAAGTGGCGATACGAGGAGGATGAAAATAGTGCTAAACGAGGTATCGACACTGACATTTTGAACTCTTTGATTACGCTGACTTCAGATCGTTACTACATGGCTGACGACTTAGCGACTACGCAGCGAAATTTGTCCGCCGCGCCATTTTTGGCTGGAGCCGAAGTGAGTTTGGGTGACCCTGATGAGCAAACGCAGCGCGTGCCGATCGTGATTACGCTAATACCCCGCAAGCGACAAGCCTACAACTTCGAACTCGGAGCGGGTACTGATACCGGTGTGCGCGGCAGTATCGGTTACGAGAATCGACGAATAAATTCCCAAGGGCACAATATAAACGCGCGCTTTGGCGTATCGGAACTGAGTCGTTCCTTGATCGCTAACTACGCGATTCCACGATTTAAACGCGACAGTCAACGACTCAATATTTTTGCCTCGCAAACCGATACCTTTAGTCGAGCACGGCAGTTTAATTCCAGTGAAGTGGGCGTCGAACTCAAACGCGAGCAGGGTGACCTAATGACGACCTACGGCCTTGCGGCCAGTCGCGAGCGCTACGAGCAATTTACGCGTCAATTTACAGAAGTTGATCGAAATGTCGACCTTTTGATTCCGAGTGTGCAATGGAAATTTAGCGAAGTGGACGATCTGTATTTTCCGACCCAAGGCTGGAGTGCAACGGCGCAGTTACGCGGCAGTAGTGACGCGCTCTTATCGGACATCAATTTAATGCAGGCAGAGGTCGACTTAAAAGTCTTATATCCCCTAAGCGAGGGCACCTTAAAGCTGCGTCTTAGTTTAGGCCGAAGTCTGATTAGTGATCCCACCGATTTACCGGAGTCGTTGGGCTTTCTAACGGGTGGTGATGACAGTGTGCGCGGTTATGCCTTTGAGACCATTGGTGCTGAGCGCAATGGGCGCACACAAGTTGCGAAACATGCCGTGGTCGCAGGCATTGAATATCAACACCCTTTGCGCAATGGCTTAGCGCTGGCCGCGTTTGTGGATACCGGCGATGCGTTTAACGCTAGCCCAAGTTTTAAAACCGGTGCCGGCTTGGGTTTGCGCTGGCGGTTACCCTTTGGTGCCTTACGCTTAGATCTCGCATCAGCATTAGATAAAGAAGGGGATCCACTGCGGCTGCATTTTAGTTTTGGGACGGATCTATGAGCACTGTCTTGGGGCGTCTACTACAAATGTTTGTAGCACTGTTCATTGCGCTTGTATTGTTTCTAGCGTGGGCGAGTCAATCTAATAGTGGACTAACTTGGTTGCTCAAACAGGCGCCAGCAAGTGTGCAAGCCGAAGGAGTGCGCGGTGTGTTGGGTGATTTTAGTTTCGCTTCGTTGAAGGTAGGTTTGGCCGACGCCGAGATCACGTTGCACGATGGGCAAATACAATGGAACGTATTTGATTTGCTCACCGCCACCTTGGCCATTAACCAATTGCATGTACAGAGTGCAGACGTGCGACTCCTGAACGCAGCGTCACGCGAAGTCACCCCACGTCCCACACTCTGGCAAGGTGTGGATTTACCCGTCAATATTGTTGTGCGTGACGCCTCACTCACGAACTTGCGCATTCGGCAGGCGAACGAAGTGCTAACCGAATTGCAGGATATAGCCGTGCGCGGCGCGGTACACAATAATCGCTTACATTTAGAACAACTCAGTGTGGGTGAAACGCGATTCAACGACGCGGCTGAACCAAACCCTGCGTCGAGTTCTACGCAACTTGGCCTAGTGCTAAGCGGTGAGCTCGATCTGTCTGCGCAAGCTGATGGGCGGGTACAGATTGAGTTTGCCGCCCTTTGGCCGAAGGCCGCGCAGGATACCTCCGAGCGCCTAACTTTGGCAGGAGCAGTTACCGGTCAATGGCAAAGCCTATCCTTTGAGACGACCGTGTCAGATCCCGTCATTGCGTCGCTGAATGGACACATAAACGGCTTATTGACTGAGTATATCCGCTGGCAGATTAGCGCAAGCTCCACGGCGGCGGCGCCTGATTTCAAGCTGAGCGTGCCAATTGGAACGTTGCGCGGTTTAAATCTACGCGGTGGCGAACTAACATTGGACGGGGGCTATTCGCCTGCCGTGGGCCTGCGTTCGCTGGACATGCAGCTTGTTGGCTCCTTTGCGCTGACCGATGCACAAGAGGCCCTGTGGGAGGCCGAGCTAGACGTTGGTTTGGAACAGGGTGCACTGCAAATCCGCACATTGAATTTGGTGAACGCTGTTTCAGATACAAAGGTAAACGCTGCAGCTGAGGCGGGTCGAATTCAGGCGGCGGGCACTATCGATGATGTATTCGCTTTGTTGAATGAATGGGCAAGTGAACCATCGGGAAGTAGACCTACGCAGTCTAGTAGCCTAGTTTTATCACGGGTCAACCTAAACGGTGAATGGTCGAACTTGAGTTGGGCTAGTTTGGCCGAAGAGTTAACTGAACTAGATGCTGCCAGCGGTCGATTTTCGCTGACTGGCGATGTGGGTGATCTTGATCTGTCTTTTACCTCGAGCGCGCTGTGGCGCGGAAATAACCTTAGCGCGGACGCCCAATTACGCGGTGGAGTGGACGACCTGTATATTAATACTTTGCAGCTAGAGGTTGCCGGCGCAAGCATCACTGCACAAGGGCGAATAGCCGACACAATTGCTGTGGATGTAACCATCGACGCACCAGATCTCAGCAGTCTACACGCTGAAGCACGCGGAGACCTTGCCGCACAATTACGCTTTACGGGGCCGCGAGAGCACGTGCAGTTGGTGGCCGAGTTCGAGAGTTCTGCAGCACAATGGCAGGCTTACAAAGCAGAGGACCTGCGTCTTAATGCGCAGTGGCCGAGCGTCGTACTCGAAAATATGTTTGACCTTACACCTGTTGAGTTAGCGGCATTGCCGTTGCAGTTTGATGTGAGTGTGGGGGAGGTGCGTGATCGATCGAGGCGTATCGCTAAAGCTACTCGTATAAGCGCGAAGGGCACGTTGGCCGAGCACAACATGGAGTTGCACGTTGATTTGCCGCGAGGCGCAACCATTGTAGGTCGTGCACAGGCCCGTGTCGCAAATCATGCCTGGTCTACGACTGTCTCCGTGCTGGATATTCAAACGAGAAGAGATGGGGTTTGGACGCTGAGTCAGCAACCCAACATATCCATCGGCGCCAATGTGGCCACGATGCCCTCGGCCTGCTTAGCCAACAAAGATCAGCGCGTGTGCATGCGTTTCGACTGGGATGAGTCGCAGCAGGATGTGGTAACGGTTATCCGTGAGTTTGAACTGCATAACCTACAAAGCTACTTTCAGTTGTATGACTTAAGCGCCCAAGGTC
>CAYGNS010000084.1:0-7950 GCA_964351295.1 uncultured Gammaproteobacteria bacterium | reverse complement strand
ACATTACATACCCCATCGCGATCCGTGTCTTCCCCGTCGTTATCCACGCTAAAGTCTACGAGTGGGCCGAATTGATCTACTCCAATTGCGCAATCGTCACAAGAATCCATATCGTTATCTCGGCATATAAAGGGATCCGTTGCGGAAGTATCTAAAGAGTTAAGAACGCCATCGTTGTCCATGTCGGAATCACACGCGTCGCCAAGACCATCGTTATCCAGATCTTCTTGATCAACATTTTTAACCTGGGGACAATTGTCCTCAATGTCGTCGATACCATCGCCGTCGTTATCTGGATCCCCTACATCACATAAACCATCTGAATCGGTATCAACACCGTCACTACTTGGCAGCCGATCAGAGCTTGGACCATAACCATCAACACCAATAGTGCAGTCATCACACAGGTCGTCATCCGAATCTCCACAAATGTAGGGATTCAGTAAATCAATATCATACTCATCAAGAACGCCATCGTTATCGTCGTCGTTATCGCAAGCGTTGCCAAAAGCATCCCCATCTACGTTGGACTGATCAGCATTCGGAACGAAAACACAGTTATCAATCTCATCAGGTACTGTATCTTCATCCGTATCAATCAAATAATTGCCCAGAATGGAAAAGGTATACGGATTCTTGTCCAGACTATCTGACGCAACTACAACGGTTACAGACTTAGAGCCGGTAGATTGAGGGCTAAAAGTTATTTCGAAGCCAATCTCACCATTAGGCGGCACCTCAGAAGAAGTGGGTTGCGTTACGATAAAATCTCCCGAACCACCTCCAACAATAGAAACTGGTTGTGGCTCAGCTAGCCGTAAATTGGAGATTCCTTTATTTTTAATAGTGAAGCTGTGGGTGATCGCTCCGCCGCTGGGTGAGTACAACCCAAAATTGGTCTTGTCGCTGATTTGTGGAGTAAGGTCGCCGTCTGGTATCACTTTTCCTGCGCCCATAACTTCAACTTCAGATTGAGCTGAAAATTTAAACAGAACAAGATCCTCAAACCCTGTGTGCGCAGCTACGGGAGTCCCCCAAGAAGCTTCACTACGCCCAACAATAAATAGTTCGCCAACACTGTTGATGTCGATAGCAGCCGGCTCATCGGCCATCACGCTCCCAAAAAACGTATTCCATGAGAGGGCGCCGTCCTTTGATAATTTTACTAAAGCGAGATCATCACTGCCCTGATAAGGATTGAGAGGTTCACCCCACGATCTAATTGATGTTCCAAAAACATATACGTTGGATGCTTCGTCCAGCGCTAATGACTGTCCACCATTACTAGGTCTACCAAAATATGTATGCCAATCTAGGTTCCCATTGTTCGATAGTTTGGCCGTGATAAAAGAAAAGTCAGAGCCCGTGTGAGCCACTATTGGGTTACCCCAATTTTGATTGGATCGCCCGGTCACATAGAGATTACCCAAAGAATCTAATTTAATGGATCGCCCACGAGTACTACCACTACCAAGGAAAGTATTCCATGTAAGTGCTCCACTCGGATTAAGTTTGGCGACAATCATATTGTTTGTACCGGTAAATGCGCCTATTGGAGAGCCCCACGTGCCATAACCCAACCCTGTAATATAGATGTTACCCCCAACGTCTATAGCGACCGATTCAGCTCGGTCGTATTGTGGTGATCCTAAAAACGTATGCCAGATTTTTGCTCCATCAGCGTTGAGCTTAACAACTAGAATATCGGTGTCACCTGAGTGTGATTGATTTGCTCCAGACCACCCTCCTCTGCTTCGACCGACAACAACAACGTCGCCGCTGGCATCAATAGACAACTCCTCGGCTTCGTCATCTTCAGTTGAGCCGATAAATGTGTGCCATATCAGACCGCCATCGCTATCGAGCTTTGTTACAAAAATGTCGGTTTTACTGTTCCCGGTATGCGAATTCAATGGAGTTCCCCACGTTTGAGTGGACGTTCCAACAACATAAACATTGCCATGTGAGTCTACTTCAACGCCGCTAACTTCATCCTTTCCTAATGCGCCAAAGGGAGCGCTCCAAACAAAGTTTCCTGCTCCATCAAATTTCGACAGAAACGCATCGTTAGTATCCCAATTTTCCCCAATAATGTAGCTATTTCCTACCTGATCCAAAGCCACTCCCTTTGGATATTCAAAATCTAAGGTGCCATGAAAGGTTAGCCACTCCACTCCTTGTGGATTAGGGAGTCCATCTATCCCTGAGCCTTCAAGCCATATTCGAAAATCTCCATCGGTTGAATCATTTGTGAATATCGCAACGCTGGCCTCGAAGAAATCAACACTTGAAGGATCAAATGCGATCTTCAATGTGCGTTTTGAAAAAGCTGGTATCGGAAATTCAGGTTGTTCGACAATACTAAAATGCGCAGAGTCATCCCCTGCTATGTAAATCGGAGGTACGCTGTTCGCCTCTAAAGGTAAAGGCCCTCGATTATGAATGTAGAAGGTACTTACGACACTTTGGTCTTTTATATCCACTGGTCCAAAAGCCGTTCCATTCCCATTGGCGGCTGCATTCTGACCGTTGCTGATCTCAAAGCCTCCGCCAGTAACTGCTATTTCTGGCCCCGTAGGAGCATTTACATACACGGTAACACTATCTTCAGATTCTCCATTTGGCCCGCTACACGCAAGCCCGAATGTTGAAGACGAGGTGAGATCAAAGCTTTGCGTGCCGGTGAGGGGTTTGGAACCCTCTGAACTCCAATGACCGAGTGCAATACATGAATCATAGCTGCTTGCATCCCATGAGATTTGAGTCGTACCTTGATATTCAATTGCGCTTGGAGAAGCACTAATTTCCACAGTAGGACTCGGAGCTAACACCACCACTGAGACTGTTTCTGAATCAGTCCCTCCCGAACCAGAACAACTTAAAGTGTAACTAATGCTACTGGTTGGTGAGATTGTTGTTGTGCCACTGAGAGCCTTCGCCCCTGACCACCCGCCTGAAGCGGTACACTCTTGAGCATTGGATGACGACCAAGTAAGGGTCGCAGATTCACCGATTTCTACCACACTTGGACTTACTCCAAACGTAACCTTCGGTTGTATTTGATCAATTACTGAAATAGTTACGCTATCCGAGACATCCGCTGAAGTTTCTGTTTTTAGGCTAACATCATCCACGCGAAATACGGTGCCGTTGGTAGCGTTTGTTGTACCCACAAACCGTATCCTTACCGTCTCACCAATATGATTAGACAGATCGTGACTCACACGGCGATACCCTCCTAGATCGACGTTTGAATGCGCACTCAATGTCTCTAAAATTTGCGATCCTGAGCTGTTGTAAACAAAGACAGCCAATACATCTTTAGGTGAAGTGCCTGTTTCTAACGTACTGATACTCAGCCAGTACTCGAGAGTTGCACTTGTAGCGTTACTCGGTATTGAAACACTTTGCTCAAGCTGGCCAAAAAGGTTATTAGAACTTGCTAGAGTGCCGTTTGAGGCCGCTAAGTACGCGTATCCCGGACAGCTTCGGCAGCTACTATAGGTACTGTCCGCCGAAAAATTACCCGAGATAGTCCAGTCATTAGTGCTGCCTGAGAATTCACCATTGTCAATTTGCTCCGTAACGGTCCCGTTAGATTCAGAGCAAGTCAGTGTGTAGGTTCTTGTTGAATTTGGAGATACTGTCGCTGTTCCATTGACAGACTTCGAACCGGTCCAGCCTCCCGACGCTTGGCAAGATTCCATTCCGACTGTCGTCCAGCTCAGTTGAGAGCTATCACCATCGAATATAGTGCTGGGTAGCGCGTTGATTTCAACCGATTCAGGCGTACCTACAACAATCTGCACATTATCTGAGTCTGAACCGTTGGGCCCAAGGCACGTTAATACGTAGGTAGTGGTACTTGTAGGCCTTACTTCAAACGTTCCAGTTAATGCACGAGTCCCACTCCACCCTCCTGAGGCCACGCACGAAGTCGCATCCGCTGTAGCCCAAGCAAGATAGGCTCTACTCCCAGAGGAGATTACTTTCGGCGCTGCATCAATTAATACAACAGGAGGGTTACCTGAAGAAGCGACATTTACCGTAACACTGTCGCTAGCCGCACCTAGCGATCCCGAACAAGTCAATGTATATGTGACAGTGCCGCCAGGGGTTGGAGATTCACTTCCATTAGTAGGTTTCACACCACTCCATGCCCCCGAGGCGGCACATTCGGAGACATTCTCGGATGTCCAGGAAATAGTCGTTGAGCTGCCTGCGGTTATACTTGTTGGATTAGCTGATAAGAAAACTTGAGGAACCTCAATGACCGGTTCATCTCGATGGCCTGAGTCTGCATTGCTATAGGAACTGCAATCAGTGCTGTTACACGACCTTACCCGGTAAAAATATCTCGTCCCTTGAATTGCAGCATTGTCGGAAAAGTATAGATTTTGTGTGGAGCCTAGCTCTAAACACGATATCGTAATGGACGATGAACATCTGTAAGCGCGATAGTAAGAAGCACCAGAGCTTGCGCTCCATGTAACCTGAACATGACTCTGAAATGTGCCATCGGTTGCAGAGATGTTCGTTGGCGGTGTAAGAACTGGAGGAGCTGAAACGACTTTCAATTCGATGACTTTCGAAAAAGTAGAACCTAAAAAGTTCCATGCTTTGGCTACATAAAGACCTTCATCATCTACAGTTACATTGTCTAAGAACAGCGTCTGAGTTTGATTGAAGCATTTTTGATGAGTCAGACATTTTGACCCGTCTTTGTACCATTCTATGTTCGTAGAGCCACTAATCGATAAAGCAATTACCTTCGAGTCTCCTTCGACAACGACTTCACTTGATACCTCTTCTTCGCCAGAGATGACTGGTAGTTGATTTTCCATAAATATGAGCCCCCGCCTGAAACCGTACCCGAATCGATTCCATGGTGGGTCTAGAAGGCCGGGTGGAACATACCCTTGACTCACCACCTCGTCGATAGTTTCTGCGTAAAACTCAAGTGGCCCGCCATGACCATCATAGAAACGGTGTGCCGTAGCTGGGTTGCAATCCATGTCGGGAGGTGAGCTGTCTGGGCTATAGTCAAGACACAATCCGGCAATATGTTTAACTCCGGGAATCTGTTCTTCGGACCACTCGAATGTTTGGGATGTGGCATTAGCGCCGTTGCCAGTTGCGAACGAAAGTCGGTCTGTCGCCAAATCTTTCGCAAAGTAATTCTCCAGCCTGAAGAAGCGATCACTGCCGTCGGTTTCTGGGTTGTCTAGATCTGACATAGCAGATATTGTTCTATCGCCTTCGTAATCCTTATCAGCTCCTGGAATGAAAGGATCAAGAAGAACAAGATTCACCGTCACATAATCAAGCTTAGACAGAAGCTCTATAGCCAACCGTCTCGCTGCCCAAGATCCAGCGCTATGAGCGATCAGCACAATGCGTCGTAAATTTGGGGACTTTTCTTCAATAAAATTAGCGGCTAATAGCCCAACCTCATCAGCAACGTCAGCAGCTTTTGTGGCATTAGCAAAACCATTAGGAATCGCATCTCCGGTGGCAGCTGCCTCACTCCAGTCCAACATTTGTAGGGTCCAATCCTTATTAACAATCGCTCTTCTTACCTCAAGCGTCAATCCTGGCCAATTTTCGTTATCAAACATGTTGTCGACGGAATCCGGATTCCAACCATGAATTAGAACTACAGCTTTAGTGTCATTGATGGATAGCTCTGTATAAAGTGATCCCTCCGGTTGAGTGAAATCAAATGTGGGGGCCTCTGCGGCAGCAACGCGGCTTGCAACCACAATAAACAAACAGAGTAGAGCAAAATTGAATGAGCTCCTAGTTAAGAGTTTAAAGCCCATAATATTCTGACAAAATCTTGCTCTTGACCAAGTCAAAGGGGCCCCTGATGTTCTGTTCTCTTTCATTGCTCACCCGGTGTAATTACTCCGCTATTCTTAAACCTCGAGGAGGAAGCTGTTCGTAAATTCTAATGGAGGAACTTTCTTCATGGCTGCTCATGTCGAGCTACAACAATACAGTATCTTTTACTCATCAATAGCCCTGAATATCGAAAAAGATGGAAAGTGGTTAACATGGAAACCTCGAGGCTAGAGTCAGCCGAGTCTTCGCCCGCTCTCCCTTTATTGACATCATCGCGCTAAACCCATAAAAAGGCCTAGTAAAGCCTGTTTAAGACCAGCCTATTTGGTCAACCTTACAGGCCCATGCTCTCGCGCAAAATGGCCCTCAACGACGCTCTAGGCAGTTTGAACAACCTAGTCGAGGAAAGGTTAACGATTGCAATAGTAGTATGGAGTTCGGAATAACTGCTGTTAAAGTTTTGTGTAAAAGTGGGGAATCGCGCTATGTATAACCTCAAACCACCCAAAGACGCGTTAGATTGGAAACTCGGTTTGATTCTGGAGATCAGTGCGCAACTTGGCCTTGGTAAACCGGGCGTGACGCAAGAAGCGTGGCGAGAGGAAGAGTTGAGTGAGCGAGTTAACAAAAGTCAACTTCGAAATTGGTGGCAACGACCGCCCCGCAAATTCAGAACTTTAAATGCGTTCATCGAGACGGTTACACAAGATGAGCCCTATGCTGCTGAATGGCTCAGTTTGTTCCAATATGCGCACAAAGCGAACCATTCGCGCGGTAAAACACGGGAGCGAGTGTTTGGGGTGACGTCCTTCAATAGTGACTCTTTAGCATCCGTGATTATTCCAAAACTTCGAAATATGGAATTTTTAGAGCTCGCGGACGTCCCGCTGGGGACCGCTGATGCGCCACCGTTTAAACCATGGCCTAAATGGTTTTTTGCGATGCGCAGAACAGTTCGTTCGACCGTTCTTGCTCTTTTGCTGATGTCATCGATCATCGCCGGTTATCAATACCTTAATGCACCCAAGTATCAATTTGGCGAAGTCTTTACAAACATTCGTTTTTGTCTGGAGGACGATTTCATCGAAGAGCGGGTGAATAAGTGCACAGTGGATGAACGCACGTTCTATGATGATGACTCGAAAATATATTTCAGTTTCGAAAGCTACGAGGAGCTGGATGAGTTACTGGATCTAAGGTTGGAGTGGTTCCGAAATGGTGAGCGAGTCCACCAAAAATCCAGAGAGTGGACAAAAGCGTTTGCGCTAGAACTGAAATATGCGTCAACCCACATTGTGATGCAAAAGTTCGATTTCTTGCCCCCAGAATGGGCAGAGCCAGGGCGCTATCACGTGCGCTTTTTTCTCGAGGACGTTTTTGTCCATGAAGCGGGCTTTTATGTCGAGGAGAGCGTACGGCCCTTGGCGGCGAATTAAATATGTCGAGAGAACCACGAATAACTTGCTGATTAGACGCTTTTACGTTTTAACAGATTCGTTAACAGCCTTGACTCATATTTAGGTATAAACCTCTCCAAGCTAGCGGTCTCTCACTCGGTTAGAAAATGGAATATGTTAGCTTACGTTTTCGCCCGATTACGGTTCAGGCCCCAATTTAGCTTTAACCAATTCTGATTGGTTGGATTAGCTCACCTATCATTATTTTTAGTTTATTCGTTTTCCATCCTTAAAGTTCTCCTCACGTTCCTTCTGGCCGTTCTCATGCCACCTGATGTGTAAGCCGTCTTGCTTCCCATCCTTAAAGTTCGCCTCAAACGACTTTTGGCCGTTCTCATACCACTCGATGTGTAAGCCGTCTAGCTTCCAATCATTCATGTTCGCCTCAAGCATCTTCTGGCCGTGCGGGGAGGTGAAGACCGCCTTACCAGTGAAGCCCTTTTCACTGTTCGGTTCATAAAACAGACCGTTTCGCAGTTGAAGCTTATCCAAATCAACTTCTGCTGGAGAATCTGCTGGAGAACAAGCCGTTATGAATACAAATAACGCTAATATGATGAATGCTATTCTCATTGTTCGCCTTCGGGTAGTTGTTCTTTGATTAGACAAGATTACTTTATAACCTAGCGTCCTGCAAATTCGTGATAAC
>CAYGNS010000083.1:0-8002 GCA_964351295.1 uncultured Gammaproteobacteria bacterium | reverse complement strand
GCTTTAACGCGGCCTGTGTGGCCAAATACTGGTTTGAACGTTTTGGGGTCCGTTGCGATGTAGAGATCGCTAGCGAGTTCCGCTATCGTCAGCATGTGGTTGCGCCAGGCACGTTGTTTGTAACCATCTCGCAGTCGGGCGAAACCCTCGACACCATGGCTGCGTTAGAAATGGCCAAAGGCATGGGCTATATTAATTCCTTATGTATCTGCAACGTACCCGAGAGCTCGCTTGTACGCGCGAGCGACCTCACCATATTTACTCGCGCCGGTCGCGAAATTGGCGTGGCTTCTACTAAGGCGTTTACCACGCAGTTGGTTACGCTGTTGATGATTGCCATTTGCCTGCGTCGTCGCCGTATTGGTGATGGTCGCACGCCTGACGATCTAGAAACCAATATCGTGAAAGAGCTGCGTACCTTACCGCAGCAAATCGAAAATATCTTAGACCTCGAGCACGAAGTTATCGCGATGTCTAAGCACTTTGCTAACAAGCATCATGCTTTGTTCTTGGGTCGCGGTGCGCATTTTCCTATTGCCGTGGAAGGCGCGCTCAAGCTTAAAGAGATTTCGTATATTCATGCCGAAGCGTACGCGGCGGGCGAGCTTAAACATGGCCCGCTCGCGCTCATCGACGAAGACATGCCCGTGGTGGCGGTTGCGCCGAACGATGAGCTATTGGAAAAACTCAAATCAAATCTCGAAGAAGTACGCGCACGCGGCGGCAAGCTATTTGTGTTTGCTGATGCTAATTCGGGCATCGACAGCGATGCCGACACGCAAGTATTAAATGTGGCAGCGGTCAACAACTACATCGCCCCTATTTTATATACCATTCCCCTACAGCTACTGGCTTACCATGTGGCTTTATTAAAAGGCACGGACATCGACAAACCACGTAACTTGGCTAAGTCGGTTACTGTGGAATAGAACCCATGGAGGATCATCATGGCTGAATTTTGGAACGACTACTGGTGGGCGATTTGCCTACTTATCATAGTGCTACCGGGTGTTCGTTGGGTTAAACGTCGCAAGTCCGACCGCGAAGATTAACTATCCGATCGCGTAACTCAAGTTAGCGTCTGCAGCGTTACTCATAAGCCGTTAACTATGCGGCTAATTCAGTCGCAAAACCTCAATACATCTGAGATAACAGTCTAAAAAAAAGCACTCGTGGATATTTCGCACATTTTTAACGATCTAAACGACGCACAGCGCGAAGCGGTGGCCGCGCCGCCTGGGCCCTTGTTGATCTTAGCGGGTGCGGGCAGTGGTAAAACGCGAGTGCTTACTTCGCGCATTGCGTACTTGGTAGAGGCCCACAGCCTGTCGCCCTTATCCATACTGGCTGTTACATTTACCAATAAGGCTAGCCGCGAAATGCGCTCGCGAGTTGAAGACCTGTTGGGCGTGCCAATGGGCGGTATGTGGATTGGTACGTTTCATAGTCTGGCCCATCGTTTTTTACGCCAGCACTATAAAGAGGCCAATCTGCCGCAAACCTTTCAAATTTTAGACAGCGACGACCAGTTGCGCATGGTCAAGCGCAGCCTTAAAGAGTTAGACCTAGACGAAGCCTATTGGCCGCCTAAGCAAATCCAGTGGTTTATTAGCGGCCACAAAGAAGAAGGTCGCCGACCCGACCAAGTACCACAAACCAACGACGCGTCGCAACAAACGCTGTTGGCGGTGTATCGTCACTACGAGTCCTTGTGCCAACGTTTTGGTTTAATCGATTTTTCGGAGTTACTGCTACGCGCCTACGAGTTACTACGCGATAACACGGTATTGCGCGAGCGGTATCAAAGCCGCTTTGCGCACGTGTTAGTAGACGAGTTCCAAGACACCAATACCATTCAGTACGCTTGGCTGCGCCTGTTAGTAGCTAAGTCTAAAAACTTGTTTGCGGTGGGTGATGACGACCAATCTATTTATGGTTGGCGCGGCGCACGGGTTGAGAATATTTTGCAGTTCGAGCGCGACTTTCCCAACACCAAAGTCATTCGCTTAGAGCAAAACTATCGTTCTACGAGCAGCATCTTAGATGCGGCTAACGCGGTCATTCAGAATAACGATTCGCGCATGGGCAAAAACCTCTGGACCGATGGGGCCGAGGGTGAGCCCGTAAAATTATATGTGGCGTTTACCGAGCGCGACGAAGCCAAGTTTGTCATCGACCAAATTAGTTCGTGGGTGTACGACGGCGGTAAGCGCAGCGACGTGGCTATTTTGTATCGCTCCAACGCTCAATCGCGCACGTTTGAAGAAACATTGCTCAGCGCCGGCATGCCGTACAAAGTGTATGGTGGCTTACGCTTTTTTGAACGTGCGGAGATTAAAGACGCGCTGGCTTATTTGCGCCTATGCACGCGCCGCGACGACGACCCTTCGTTTGAGCGCATCGTGAATACCCCTACGCGCGGCATTGGTAATCGCACCGTCGACAGCATTCGTGAATTTGCTCGTGCGCATCAAATTGCCTTGTGGGATGCCACCCAACGGCTGCTAGCGACTAATCAACTAACGGGTCGTGCACATACCGCACTTACCGTGTTTGTGCATTTGATTGAAGAGATTAGCGCGCAAATTGTTGACCAAGATTTGTTTCAGCAAATCGAAATCATGCTCGACCTGAGCAAGCTCATCGAGCACTTTGCTAAAGAAAAAGGCGAGAAAGGCGAAGCGCGGGTCGAGAACTTGCAAGAGCTCGTAACGGCCGCACGCGGTTTCGAGATAGAAGAAACCGACGATGACCTACCACCGCTGGCCTCCTTTTTGGCGCACGCGGCGCTTGAAGCGGGCGAGGGCCAAGCCGAAGAATGGGAAGACTGCGTGCAGCTCATGAGTTTGCATACCGCCAAAGGCTTGGAGTTTCCATTGGTGTTTTTAACCGGACTCGAAGATGGCTTGTTTCCGCATCAACGCTCGTTGGAAGAAGGTTCGGGTCGCTTAGAAGAGGAGCGCCGTCTGTGCTACGTAGGCATGACCCGCGCCATGCAGCAGCTCTATTTAACCTATGCCGAATCGCGCCGCCTGTATGGGTCCGAAAAGCAAACCATTCCGTCGCGCTTTTTAAGCGAGATTCCCGCTGAAATGCTTAGCGAGATTCGTGCTAAACCCACGAGTGCCTATGCCGCTCCGCAGCGTAATACTGAGTGGGTGGATTCTAAGTGGGTTGACATGGACCAAACCCACGAGAGCGGTGTGAGCGTGGGCGCTAATGTGAGCCATCCAAAGTTTGGCGAAGGCGTGGTCGTTAATTTAGAAGGCCACGGTGAGTACGCGCGCATTCAAATAAACTTTGCTGAGGTGGGTAGCAAGTGGCTAGTGCTGGCTTACGCCAAGCTCAGTTTAATCTAACGTGACAAATTCCCAAAACGCCGCTGGCTCCAATCCTACGTGGCCAAAGCGAATTTTTTCAGAACGGCTCACCATACGACCCACGCGCGAGGCCGACTTGCGCGCAATTTATGGGTTGCACAGCATCGACCATGTAAATGAGTATCTGCCGTATCAAACCTGGACTACGTTTCAAGATGCGTTGGCATGGTACGACCGAGTGCAATTGCGCCGTGCTAATAATCAGTCAGAACAATACACCATCGTCTTCAAGGGTACGCAGCAGTTAGTGGGTACGTGTTTGGTGTTTGACCATAACACTACCGACCACAGCGCCGAGATTGGTTATGTATTACACCCTGACTTTTGGCGGCAAGGATATATGTTCGAAGCCATGCAGGCCTTTGGTGCCGCTTTACAAAAGCGCCTTAAACTCAAATGCTTGCGGGCTTGCGTAGAAGAGCCGAATCGTGCTTCGGCCGCTATGCTGGTTAAATTGAATTTCTCGTTAATCGATACCAGCATCGAAACAAACGATATCCGCTTACAACACTGGCTTAAAAAGTTTTAGCCTTAACTTGATGAACGCTACACAAAGCGTTCGATCATTGGAAAACGGCTAGTACTTTGCCGCGGCCGCGACGAGTCGGGCTGAGCAATACTGTAAAGGTGCCTAATACCAAATCGCTCGGCGGCCTCGAGTACGTCTTCGTTGTCGTCTACCAATAAGGTTTTATCAGGGTCGAAGGGTGTATGTGCGTGTAGGCGTTGCCAAAACGCGTCGTCCTCTTTGGGGTGCCCAAGCTCATGCGAGCACAACATTTGCAAAAAGTACTGATCTATTTGGGTGATGCCAATTTTTAGATTGAGCACTTCGCGATGCGAATTAGTGACCATGCGCACATCTTGACTGTGCTCGTTGCATTGTCGCAAAAACGCTTCCGCTGTGTCGCGATACGCAATGCGGTCACTCACCGCGTGCTTGTGCGGCATAATATCAAAACCCACTTGCTCGGACCAAAAATGCACGCAGTACCAGTTTAGCGTGCGGGCGTGATTTTCAAACAGCGGCTGCAAGCTCTCAACGGCTTGTGAACGGTCTATGCCACGGTGCTCGGCCACCACATTGGGTAAATGCTCTATCCAAAAGTGGCTGTCAAAATGTAAATCCAGCAGCGTGCCGTCCATGTCGAGCAGCACTGTGTCGATGTTGTGCCAGTCAAATTGCATGTGGATTCTTTAGGGTCGTTGTAGTGCTTAAACACTTCATTGGGGCTAATTGTACTGCTTTCGTGTGGCTTTATGGTTAAATACGCGCATGAATTTTCCGTTTACAAAAATGCACGCGCTCGGCAACGACTTTGTGGTGCTGGATTTTACGCAGGCGCGCTTTGAGCTCAGCCCAGAGCTCGCGGCGCGTATTGCCGACCGTCATTTTGGCGTGGGTTGCGACCAAATCCTCATCGTAGAACCTAGCCCCGCAGCGGATATCGATTTTGGCTATCGCATTTATAATGCCGATGGCAGCGAGGTAGGCCAATGTGGCAATGGCGCGCGATGTTTCGCACTGTATGTGCACCGCAAAGGCCTGAGCAACAAATCCACCATTAGCTTACAAACGTTGAGTGGGGTCATGCGGTTGAGCATCGACCCCAACACCCAACAGGTACAAGTAAATATGGGTGCCCCTGTATTTGCCGCCGCCGACATTCCTCTTAACCTAGCAAACGCCGCGCGCTATCAGTTAGACATTGCGTGGGGTACAGTGGAGTTCAGCGCGGTGAGCATGGGTAATCCGCACGCCGTGATTACGGTAGACGATGTTAGCCGTGCGCCCGTGTTTGAAGTGGGGTCGCAACTGCAAGCGCATGCGGCTTTTCCACAGAGCGTAAATGTGGGCTTTATGCGTATTCATTCACGCCAGCATATTTGGCTACGCGTATTCGAACGCGGTGCGGGCGAAACGCTCGCATGTGGTAGCGGCGCTTGCGCGGCGGTGGTAGCGGGCATTCAACAAGGGCTGCTCGACCATAGCGTTACTGTAAGTCTTACGGGTGGCGACCTACAGGTGTCTTGGCCAGAATCCAAGGCCAATGCCCAATTGCCAAGCGTAACCATGACGGGCCCCGCCACACATGTTTTTGACGGCGTGTTAGAGGGGTTGCCCGAGTGAAGGGTAGTGCAGCAAGCCAAGTGTACAACAGCCCCCGCGCTTTAAGCGCCGATGCTCTATACTGTTTTGTGCAGTATGCACAGAGCGTGCTAAAACAATAACAATAATCCGAAATCACTATGCCAAATTCCGTTTCTAACCCTAACGTTAAACCCGCAAGCGATGTTGATTTAATCGCCGAGTTTTTGCGCAAAAACCCAACAATATTCGAGCAACACCCGGAACTGCTCGACCACTTGCAGCTAAAAGACTCACGCGGCATAACGTCTTTACTCGAGCGCCAAGTGGCGCGTCTGCAAGACCGGCTTGAACACATTCATGCACAACACCATGAATTAGCGGGCATCGCGTTGGCCAACGAGGGCATTATGACCAAGCTCGATACGGTGTTAGCCAAGCTGTTAGGCACTCAGCACTTATCCGAATTTTTGGTGGACTTCCCACGCACAGTGCGCGAAACCTTTACGTTGGAAGAAGTTGTTATAAAAACCGAGGCGTCGGTGGCCGGCAAACCTAGCGAAAAACTCAGCTATAAAGAAGCCGCGCGTCGCCTTGCTGCTAAGCGCGCGGTATGCGACGACCGTTGGCCACAGAACGTAAGCCAATTGTTTTTTAAAACCGCCATTAAGTCCTCGGCGCTCATTCCGTTAATGGGCAAACAAGAAGGTGAACAAGACGGCGAACTGTTAGGCATTCTTGCTCTGGGTTCTAGCGATCCTCAACGCTTCGCCCCTAATTTGGGTATCGCGCATCTCGATCGTTTAGGCATGTTAGCGGGTATTTGCCTAACGCGATTGTTGGTAGAAGAAGGTTAATGCAGCAAGACATCGAGCAATATCTAACCATTCTGAGCGTAGAGCGACGACTGTCTGCCCATACCCTCGCAGCCTATCAGCGCGACATCACTAAACTCATCGAGTTTGCCGGTGAGCGGGGTCTTCTGTTGTGGCAAGGTTTAAGCCCTCACCAAGCACGGCTCTTCGCCGCTAATTTAAATGCGCAGGGTTTGGCCGCCAAAAGCATACAGCGCACGGTGTCGGGCTGCCGTAATTTGTGCAGCTTTCTAGTTGCCAACGGCCGCCTAAAAGCCAACCCGTTTGACGATGTGCGCGCACCCAAGGCGGGTAGGCGCTTGCCCAAAACCTTAAGCGTAGATCAAATAACAACGCTAGTAGAACTCAATACCAACGATCCTTTAAGCTTTCGCGATAAAGCGATTTTGGAGTTGTTCTATTCTTCAGGTTTGCGTTTAGCGGAGCTGTGCAGTTTAAACTTACGCGACCTTGATATGGGCGCCAGGCTGCTGCGCACTACGGGTAAAGGCAATAAAGCGCGCGACCTGCCTATTGGCCGTAAAGCACACGAAGCCCTACAACATTGGTTTGTACAGCGTGCGAACTTGCCCTTAAAAGACTTTGAAGCGGTGTTTATTAGCCGGCGTGGAGTGCGCATTGCCCCACGCACTATTCAGCAACGCGTTAAGTATTGGGCGCAACGGGGCGGCATTGATATTAATGTTTCGCCGCATATGCTCCGACACTCATTTGCAAGCCATATGTTAGAGTCGAGTGGCGAACTAAGAGCCGTACAAGAGCTACTTGGCCACGCGAATATCAGCACTACCCAAATTTATACGCACCTCGACTTTCAGCATTTGGCCGAGGTGTACGACAAAGCACATCCGCGCGCCAAAAAACTAAAGGGCGCGTAAACCCAGTTGGCCGAAGCCAACCTAAATAGGGCGCAAGCACCGAGGTACACCATGGAAGAACATCGCAAAGATTTAAAAGACAGCAAGCAACGCAAAGTGCTTGACCAACTGATGCAAGAGCTCGTGAACGAACATCCATCGTTCTACTATTTATCAACCACTGAAGTTGCCGCCAAACTTCACGAGCGTATCGAAGACGCCACAGGCATTTCGCACGACGACCTAGAACTGGTGAAAGATTTAAGCCAAAAAGACATCCAAATGCTGCTCAGCATTCACCATTAATGATCAGCCTAGACCTCGCCGCCAACATCATTGGCATGATGGGCACGAGCATCGTAGTAGGCACTTACTTTCTACTACAAATGGGCAAAATGGAAAGCCAAAGTCTAAGCTTCAATCTATTAAACCTATTAGGCGCAACCCTACTAATGCTAAGTCTATTAGTACACTTCAACTTAGCCAGCATGGTAATCGAGGTGTTCTGGATCTTAGCCTCGCTGGTGGGTTTGTGGCGGTATTTTCGGCGGGGGTAGGGAGCTATTTACTGTACCCCACCGTCATTCCCGCCGTCTTCCCCGCGTAGGCTGGGACGACGGCTGGGAAGGTGTTCTCTACCGTCGCAAGCGCAAGCTTACTCGCTCAAATATACCCCAACCAACCCCACAACCATCACCAGCCACCACACATATGGAGCGGGGGAGCTCCATAGGGCGCTGCTTCCAAATATCGCTAGGCTGGTGCCGACGATTGCAAAGCCGGCGCACATGAGTGTTGCGA
>CAYGNS010000082.1:0-8005 GCA_964351295.1 uncultured Gammaproteobacteria bacterium | reverse complement strand
CAAATAGGTTTCGCCAGCGCGCACTTCGTACTTAATCGTTTTGCCGTTAAATTGCCCCGTATGATTGCTTATAAATTCAGTAGCGGCGGGGATTTCTTTAGCGGCTTCGGCATCGCTGGCAACGCTAGAATCAGCCGTTATAACTGGGGAGTTAAAACCTAAGAGCGCGGCTAAACCCAAGAGGCGCAGGGACTTGGTAAAACGAATTTGCATAATAAGATACCGGTCGCGGAAAACTGCAAGCATAGTAGCAGACGCAACATTGGACAAGCGCGGGCGGAGGTGACGCAAAAAAGCAGAGGTGCAAATAATGTGAATTTCTTAATATAAAGGCTTTACTCTTCGCCAGTTTACTGTATCGTTCGCGTCAGCATGAAAGTTCAGCAAGTTTAGATCCTCAGTTATACGTATATCTCCTCTAGTTAGTACTTCTTTTTCATCCCCCGATTTTAGTCGCTGCTCCCAACCTAGTTGGTCCGCAAAAGCCAAAATTCTAAGTGTTTAAGAATGGTAGTTTGAGAAAGTTTTTACCTGTTCCGAGTTTATAAATATCCGCTCCAATTTTTAGCTACACACGCCTTTCGGGGCATTATATTTAATTAAACTTTATAGGTATTAACAATGGCTACAAAAACTACTGGAACCGTTAAGTGGTTCAACGAAACTAAAGGCTTTGGATTTATTGAGCAAGAGTCAGGTCCTGACGTTTTCGCTCACTACAGTGCAATTTTAGATTCTGGCTTCAAAACTTTGTCAGAAGGCCAAAAAGTTGAGTTCAACTTAACTGACGGTGCTAAAGGCCCACAAGCCGAAGCAATCGTAGTTATCTAAGCTTAAGCTAAATCTTGCAAAAGATTTGCACTTGCTGCTAATAGAGGTACGCGTTTGGGTTTAACCCAACCACAACCCTAATAAAGAGCAGTAAGGCTTAAAACCCAATCACCCACAAGGTGGTTGGGTTTTTTTATGGGCGTTTGTTAAGGGTAGTAAATTAAGGCGTACTAGCGGAGCGACTCGTCATTCCCACGCCCAACCCCGTCATTCCCGCGAAGGCGGGAATCTATTTCCTAACGCGGTGTTAAATGGTGCTAATCCATGGGTCCCCGCCTTCGCGGGGAAGACGGCGGGGAAGACGTTTCCGCTCTCAGCGGGTGTGATGTTTCCGCTCACTCAGTGCATTGCTGGCCATCATGGATTCAATATTTTCAAACGCGGCGAGTCGAGCACGCACCTTGCGTACATAAGCATCGCCCGCCTTACTTACTTCGGCGCGGCCCGTATTGTATTGCCGCAACGCGCTATCTAAGCAGGCATCATCAAGTGATTGCGCGCAGACCCTACTCACAATTTCTTGCAATATGGATGAGCCAATCAGAACATTGTTACAAGGATCCATCGTCGCGGCCAGGGAAGCCCCCATGCGTTGCATATGCCAACTATTAACTTGCATAAGACCTACGCTGATGTTCACCCCGTGTTCTAACGAAGCGCTTCCGACCGCCAGCGCGTAGTCCACTTCGTCTGGATTCGAAGGCAACAGATGATACGCACTGTAATCATAACTACCCGACAGCGCGTACACATAGCCCGCGCTTTCTGTCATAACGATTGCCTCGATAATGGCACGTGGCAAATTGGGGGCTGAACAGGCACACACGTACTAAGTGATAGGCAACATCACAACAGCAATAGAATTTTGTGCAATCGCACTCCCCCCCACAGTTTTGCACATCAGCAACTGCTAGATATCCATCTTTTTACTGACAAAGTTCCTTTTTTCTCACTCAAATATACGCATTAATAATCCCGCAGCAGAGAAAAAGGGGCGCTCACATTCAGTGCACTGTGGGGTCAAATGCGGTTGAAGGAAAAAATTACTCGAAGGATTTAGCGTAACGGTTGTTATGCGCTATGGCAGAATATTGCCCATTTGAGACATTCGATTTTCGCGCTCTGACTTTCTAGACATCAGTTGACCTAAAAGTTTTTTCAGTAATTAAACCTGTTTACGTCTTCTGTGCGTTAGCATTGCTGCCATGGACTGAACAGATTGATGAACTGCATGAACTGATTGACCAATCACTGTAAATTAATCATGGTATTTAAATGAAATGCTGTTAAGAAGAATAACAATACACTTAAAAGACCAAAATTGGTTTGCCGTTTTTGTCGACTTTATCATTGTGGTTGCAGGCATTCTGATTGCTTTTCAAATTACTGAATGGAATGAAGAACGACAACAAAAAATAACGGCTGACAATTACATTGAAAGGCTTCGTGAAGACTTATTAGCTAACCAAGAGGACATTACCCAGAGGATTGTTTATTTTTCAAAAACGAGGTCACATGCTTTGGATGCACTTACAGGTTTAGATAAAGATGTTGATCAGTTAGGTGTTCAGTTTCTGGTAGATATTTACCAAACTAGCCAGATTCTGACACGAGATGTTGGGCGTGATACTTATGATGAAATATTATCAGTGGGTGCTAATAATGCATTGGCTGATTTAGAGGTGCGCAAGCGATTAGCCAATCATTACCGAGGTACAAAATCTCAGATAACGAATTTTGACCTAGTAACATCCTATCGCGAAATCATCCGCTCCAATATGCCTTATCCAGTCCAAGCCGCCATTCGTGCAGCATGTGATGACATCATTACCAGTGGCATTTATGGTGAGCCTATAGCTGTGCTACCAGAAAGTTGTGTCCCAATCATGACAGCCGATCAGTTAAATAATGGCATCCAGACCATTTTAGCTCTCGATATTCGTATTCCCTTGATTCGTCGCCTCTCTGACCTTGATACCAAAATTGCACAAGCAAAGGTATTTATCGAACGCGCCAAATTAATAGAACAATACCTTGCAGATTTCCCCAAATGAAGGTTTTTAACAATACATTCCAAAATTAACTCAGCATAAAAATGATAAGGCCTGAGTTTCCTAAACACTTAAATGAGTAAAAATACGAGAAATCCTGAGGGTTCCGAATGACTGCTTTGAGTATAGAACGGGCTGTCGTGGTTTTCTAATCAGGCAGAAAGTTGCCCATAACAGCCAGTCGTTCTACGTACTGACCATAGTCTCTTGTTAGGCGAGTATTCTTTTCGAACCATCTGCAATCAAAGCCAAATAGTGAATGCCCATATGAACCAACATACTCTTATAGTCATCATTTTTATCAAAAGCGCCTGGCAAATTTGCCCTAATTGATGATGGATGTAATATTTTTGAGCATAGTTTATATATCGCATCATAATCTTCTAGCCAGCCAAATTTATCTGCCACTTTTCTAAGATTAAATGGCCGAGTTGGTGTTACAGCATGAGCACCACCATTAGCAATTATGGCCTCTCTAGATTCATGCAGAGCAAGACTCTTGAAGTTGTGTTTTTGAAACAATGCAAGTAAGCCATCATGGATATCAAGAGCATCTTTTTGCAACTGGCCAATCCACATTTTTACCGCCTCATCTGAGGAAGCTATATATTCAATAATAATCATTAACTCGAATATATTACGCACTGCTGAACTTATTAAAGACAACTGATTCTTTGAGGATTGCAAGAGTGTGGCTTCCAAAATTACTTCTCGATACAGATTTGTTAGAGAAGTTGTTCGGTCACATACATTTTGCCGTTTAGCCATCTCGGAATGATTCTGAATAACATCAAGAATCGGCTCGATATCCTGCAATTGATTCATCCGCTGCTCTCGACTATTCGCCTAACGCCAAGCTCACCGGTAAATTGGGAGCGTAGCGAGTAATTTATCCGTGTGCAGTTTTTTGTTAGGCATAGTCGGAGCAAGCCCCCTATTTTAAGCAGCACTTCTTGTATTTTTTTCCACTACCACATGGGCACTTTTCATTACGCCCAACCTTCTTAGATTTTCTAGTTGCTGTTTTGAAGTTAACCTTATTTTTTCCTTTCAATGACTGCGGCTTAGGAAGATCCTTAGTGGCCTTGTCCATTTCATCTGACTGTTCCCATTTAAACTCTTTATTAACACCAAATCTTAACCTTTGGGATTTGGTACCAATGCACACACCGAACCATTGATCAGCCTTCTGATCATATTTCCTGATCTCACAATGACGATCTAACCGCTTCGCAGCCTCAGCATCTGAGTCATCGTTACAGTGAATAGTAAGCCCCGTACTTCCTTCACTTATGCCAAGTGTTAAATCATGATGTTTACCATCTTTTTGCCCTAATTCAACTAGCTTCGATATCCCGTCATTAATCATTTCGATTGTGTCGCCACTAAGTGTCAATAGCATAAAACCGAAATCTACAGTGGCAGAATGTTCACGCAGTTCAATGTCTTTAACCAAGTTGTCGAAGTGCGTTCCTTCGTACTTTGTTAATATCCCATCTGGAGTCTCACTACCAGGAATACCATCTCTTCTCGTCAGCATTGCAAGATCTAAGTCAGCGCAAATGTCATCTCCTAGCTGCATCATTGTGTATTCACCATCCATCCAGAGATTTTGTTTTAGATGGTATGACAAGATCGTTAGCTCGTGCGTGGATAATATTTTATCGCCATATAGCGTTCTTCGGTTGACGTAGCTTAGAAAGTGCAAAGGGGACCTTAGCATCTCTGTTACAACATCCAAGAAAAAAACATCTATCACAAATGCTGGCTTGATCAAATCAGTAGGTTTCTGCTTGAGGAACTGCCTAGCTTGAAATGACAAAGCGGGATAGTGATCAGATACCACGCAGAAGGGGTAGATTTCTTTAAATTCTCTTCTGATGGTTATTTCATTACCCTCTTCATCTAAGAGTCTATAGTTATTGTCAGATAAATAATTTGAACATGAAAAGGCTTGATCATATGCATCTTGAACGGCTTTTTTAAAGTCATCCTTTAGAGATAAGTCGTTCCCTTTGCGGGCAGCTATAGTTAGTTTCTTTGACTTTGCCTGCAATACTATTGCTCTATTTGCAAACACAACAAGAACGTCTATTTCACCAGCTTTATTGCGCTTCGCATCTACAATATCAACATTCTGAAAAACTCGCTTTTCTCCGAAGACCTGCGTAAGCCTTCTGCTTGAAAATCTTTCTGTAAATTCACCGCGATGACCCATCGCAATGCTTCTGTACGCTGCATCCGAATTGAACCAAAAAAATGGTGTTTCGTATAACGCCTCTACCAAACTGTAATTCTGAAACAGTAAGTATTTATCTTCTTTTAGCTTTATGATTGGATAGGCATTTATCGGATTAAAATCATCTAAGGATGTGAAGTCGCTTTGTTCAATTTGCGAAACAAAGGATTCAATAAAATTTCTAGAAACCTCAGCATCCAATTCGGACCTATCGGCTATTTCTCTTAAGGAAAAGGTATAAGCTTCAAAGAAAGTCCATTCGTTTGGATGTTTATCTTCTAGACCAACAAGAGCATCATTAATCTTATCGTTTTGTAACACCTGAATTGATGATACAACAGACATGGCTTGCTCAAGTGAATAGCCTTTGTTTTCAATAAGCCATGCGTTATCTTTTCTATACTTATCTTCAGCTAGATCCCTATACTGAAAGTGGTATGCTGATTCACCCCCATAAAAAATTGATTCTCTTAATACAGCGCCAGAATTGAAAGGGTTAAAGTCATCATTCCCAATTCTATTTGGGTCAAACATCTCTTGCATTGGCGGCATCATGGAATGATGCAACTCCTGAAGTAAAGCATCTGTTCCACTAATATATTCCTGCATCACTTCTGGCGAAGGTAATGTTTCATCGATATCCTTTTTACTTGCCAGTCCAATTAGTGTAGATATTTCTGTTCTTAGCAAACGCTCCATTGAGAATTGTTGCAATACATCTTCAGGCTTCACGTCATCAGCGTACCTGATGGTATTATCGCGAAAACAGAAATATGCGATTGCGTGAATGTAACCGGGAGATTGGCAAAGGACTTCTAGTTCTTTAAATACTTCGCTTTCCTTTCTGGCTATTTTATTTTCCGGCATCCAGTGCTCTCCAGATTGTATTGCCTAACGCCCATAAAACAGGCGCATAAAATGCGTCCGCGGCGAAGGCGTGCAGTTTTTATTCTTGTTAGATAGTTTCACTCGGATGGTTTCTTCAATACCGCTCGACATACCATCGCTTGATCCAATCTTTAAATCTTAACCCTTATACACCAATAATCTTTAGCGCCGGAGCCCGAAGCTCACCCGTTGGTGATATGTATCTGTACAGAGTCATAACTGAAACACCCAGTTCATCGCAAAGAGATTGCACACTTGTGTCTCGTGATCTCATCGCTGCTTCGGCTAATCTTATTTTCGCTTGCGTCATAATCGGGCGCCTACCACCCCTGCGCCCCCTAGCTCTGGCCGCAGCCAAACCAGCGTTTACTCGCTCGCGAATTAGCTCACGCTCATACTCCGCCAATGAAGCAAATATTCCAAAAATCATCCTTCCCGCTGCGGTTGAGGTATCGATATCCGCGCCCTGCCCTGTCAGCACTTTAAAGTGAATACCATGGTCAGCAAGGCCGCTAACAATATTTACAAGATCTTTTAGAGAGCGGCCTAATCGATCGAGTTTCCAAACGACAAGCGTGTCACCCTTTCGTAATGATCTGAGACATTGCTCAAACACCGGTCGGTTAGACTTTGCTCCAGATATGTACTCGCTATAAATGTTGGTCTCTTCAAGTCCATATTGAACGAGAGCATCGACCTGGAGTTCGACACTTTGAGAACCATCTGACTTAGATACTCTGGCGTAACCAATTAGCATAACTAAAACACCTGTTTTTGATATGAGCCTAAAGACTCGATTATTTGTTCAAATAACAGTATCAAAACTCATATCATTTTCTAAATGCCGAATGACCTGTGGTTTTTAGTTTTGTTAAGGTGTTTTAGGTGCTGGCGCTTCTCTACCTTCAGACAACGCAGTAAGGGAATCACTATTTTAATTTGCTTGCCGCAGAAGATTAGGCATCAATCTGAGGAATCAGTGACAGGCAGAAAATTGCCCAAAGCGGTCACTTAGGTTTCGACAAAAAAACAATGTCTATGCAAACAAACTATACCTATTCAGTACAATTTCTAATCTGCCTGACCTCATAATTAATTGGGTTAAAGGACACATCTACATTTGTTCCTTGAATATCATCTTGATGTGTAGGAGTATCGCCTCTGACCGAGAGCTGACTATATGGCCCCACGTTACCTGCCTGAATAGTTTCCCTCCCAAACCCGCTAACTATTGAGCTGTGGGTATCCTCTAAAACTCCTTCTATCCTCACCAATTCATAATCATCATCAATCGGGCACAGCGGTTTAACAATAGTACTCCCTACTATTGTATGTAAATTATTGGGAAGCGTTTCTGGTTGTTCAGAGAAATACATCTTAACCTTAGCATCAATTGAGTCGTTATCATTGTAGGTGCCTTTTTGAAGTGTTACCGTCGTTGTCCACCTAACTGAATTGCCATTAAATTCACTATCTCCTCGTAATCTTGTAACCGAATTAAAATTGATAGCACCTGGTCGACACGTTCGCTTTTCCGTTGCACAAGCAGGGAGAGGTAAGTCAGATACAATAGCAACCTCGCTTAGTACCTTTTTACCGTCCATTAGCCTAATTCTCTGATAATTTGAATTAATCTCGAACTGCCCTTGCCCAAGTTCAAGCTTTAACTGAAACAACGATGGTAGCGTAAAAAAACTGGAAGCATCTGTGCGGCCTCCATTATTATCATACGCATAAACTTTTAAACTATTACTAAAGCCGTATCCGCTAAAAACCAAATCAGATCTCAGGTTAGGAGCCGAAGAAAGATATAGGGTGCTAGGCGAGACGGAACAGAGGCCTGTTTGTAACTCTCCTTGTAAACCAACTATATTTTTGAGCCCATTAACTACTGAGCCCTTAAGCGACTGGCCAGCATATTCTAAGGAGCATCGAAACTCGCCTCCTATGTGCGCCGAGAAGTCGTTTGATAATTTGTTGATAAATGGCTGCCATG
>CAYGNS010000081.1:0-8021 GCA_964351295.1 uncultured Gammaproteobacteria bacterium | reverse complement strand
GCGTACACGCTACACAATCGGTTCTCAAGACGCGAGTTACCTAATGCCTTGTCGCAAGTGGGTTACCGGCATCGCCACTACGCTAATAATGTTTGTGGGGTTTGCACCGGTTGCGCTAGCTGATGAGTTCGCTGATGTTTTATTGAATATTGATAAAGTATTGGATCGAGAACTGGATCAAGAACCATTACCAGGAGCGCATAACTTTCTTCCTGGCTCTTGTCAGGATGCTTTCTCGCCTATATTTTTAACTAACACGGTGCTCTCTTTTCTTACAAGTCCCCCCACTGATCTTGGGCATGCGGCGGCAGCACACACGGCTCAAAATGCCTTAAAGCTTTGCCGTGCACAGATAGTAGCTCCTCCAGATGTAATCATAGAAACATCGGATGTTAACGAGTGCGTTGCCCCATTTTCTTACAATAGGATTTCAGCAAGGTATAACAACGCCTTCTTTACAGATAAAAATAATGACCTTTCAAATTGGGGGGATTTAACTCGCCATGGTCCGGTACAAATTCGTCACAGAAACACCAGCGTTGACGTCGAAGTGACTAATTTTCCTAATCCCGCAGTATATGAGGCAGAAGGCCCTGGACTGTATCAGCTAGATCCTGGACGATATGAATTAGAGTACAGAGCAACCACTTTAACGGCGCTCAATGACAAAATATTCTTCTATCTACCGAAGCTTCCAAAGGGTACGAGCCGGTATTCTAAGTTTGTCGCAAAGCACCCAAAAGTCTTTGGTGTTATCGACAAGATTGGCGGAGTAACAACTAAGCTTAGAATTTTGGCTAGTTTAGAATATTCAGATGGTCCAGACGACGACGAATATAATCCTCTTGAGCTGTTTTTTCGGCCTTTTCCACATTCGGCTTTCGGTGCTAGCGAAATCCAAAACTCGGACTATCAATACGTATATGTATTTGACGAGATAGCACCTACTTTAGACTTCGCAACCGATCTTTCAGGATTATCAACGATAGCGAAGCAATTGGTTTCTGTGTCGGTACGACCCGACGGTCAACTTCTGTACACCCTAGAAGCGCTCTCGCCGTTTGGAATCGATAAGAATTTTGCACTACCTTTACTCAAGGAAGCACTCATACCGTTTGATGCATGTGGACGTACAGAGCTCGTTACATTTTCCTCAACGACAACTGGAGGCGCTAATTGGGCAATAGATGAAGAAAACTCAGTGACGTGGACCGCAAAAGACGCAGGTCCCCACACCACAGCGATGGACTCCCTGTCGGCTGTAAAAACGATGAACGTGACCGTAAAAGACACGACTCCTCCAATCATCTTGCCGCCATTTAATATCACGATTGGCGTTGCCTCTGGAGAAAGTTCAGGACTCATATCTCCCGGTGTACCTAGAGCTTTTGATCTGGCAGATTTCAAGGTTGCCATCACTAATGATCTAACCGGTACAGACGAGAATGGCCGTAAAGATTTTAGTCAAGGATTGCATGAAGTAAAGTGGACCGCCACAGATGCGAGTGGAAACTCGCAAGATGCATTTCAGTTGATTCTAATTAAAGACGAAGCAAGCAATAATCCACCGCAAGCAGTACCCCAAACAGGAGCATTAGCGGTTGAGACGTCTACTTTTTCGCCAATTGAAATCGTTCTTACAGGCACAGATGTAGATAAAGTTATGTTTACGCGCGGTGGTCAAGAGTCAACATTGATTGATGAGCCACTTACGTTCGAAATTGTGTCTGAGCCTGACGAAAGCAAAGGGTTTTTTCAAGCAGAACTAGCGCCGTATTTTATTGATGACTATCGTGTAGGCGCTGAAAATTTTGACCCTAGCAACTTAAAGCAATATGACCCAGAGGCGTACTGTGCGAACCTGGGAGGAATGGAGAATTGGGAAATCGAGTACCCTTTCCGAGCTGAGTGGATGGCCGTAGACGACGACAACAATACATATGTTATCGATTTAGGAAATGCGCAGTGCGATGAAGGTTATCTTGGTCAAGAGCGCTATCGGATCTTAAAGATCAAAAATGACGGACAGATGATTTCAGACGAGATCAGTGAGGACCCTCAATTTCCTACTGCGTTTTCTTGGGATAATCAAACAAGTACCATGTTTGGATTTTATAGCGCGGGAACGAACGAGCCGAAGCTTTTCCGATTTGACAAATATCTAAACGAGACAACATGGAATATCGACTCCAATGTCCTCACCAAAATAGAGGCGATGGTGGCCGATGTTAACCAAGGCGTTTTAATCGCTCAAGTTGAAGGCCGACCCAATGATAACTCAATCATTGTCTTGGACCTCACAGTAGCAACGGCCTCATTTCCACCTCAGCTTGATCCAAAGCTCGCGTTTGAACCTGTGGATCCCTTCATCCAATCAATGGCTTTGGATAAAGATGGGAATTTATACACGGCGAATAATAATGGTCGAATCTACAAATACCAACTGCGCGACAGTGCTGGAGACTTTCTGGTCGATGCTAGCGGCAACCTTGCCCCAATTTTCATAGGCTGGATGGGCAGATGTTTTTCAACCGTATCGCCCATCGGCCCACGTTTGTGTGGCGAAGACAGATTTGTGGATATCCCGATTCAAGAGCGAGCCAGCTATGGTTTTGTTTGTACGGATGCGTTATGCAATGCGCCCGTGACCCAAGGCGAAGCGATAGGGCAGTTTACAACCAGCAGCACTCGATACAAAGCACTGGATATTTCCTTTTCGCCTACCAATATTATGTACGTAGCTGAGCCTCAACTTAATCGAGTACAGCGTTTTACCGCTGATGGCTTACCTGCCGGTCAGGCCACATCAACCGGCAATGGTTTTGGTTTTATCCTAGGTGATTTCGACAACATTAACTTTATCGAAACCAACAGCAGCAAATTCTTTTTACTGGATCGAGACAGTGACCTTTTACATTCGTTTAAAACCACGCCCTTAACGCCGGTTGATACCGACGGCAACGGTGTTTTTGATGCGGCCAAAGTCACATATCAGTCAAAAAATAACTTCCCTGGAATTGCAGATGGAGATGTCGGTGTTGACCAATTTAGCTTTCAGGTGAGCGATGGGTTGGCAACAAGTGCTCCAGCGTTTGTGTCAGTTAACGTTAGACGTAACTACCGACGCCCAGTTCTTGAATCTGAATCGATCTCTGAAACCATTGCTGAAGACCACTATATCCCAGGCGTGTTTCAAGTATTAAATGCAACGGATGTTGACGTCCAAGACCAAAGCAATTTGGGTGTTGTGTTAGAAAAGGCGCCATCTAACGGGCAAGTTGTGATCGGCCTTGATAATGATCAAGGGTTTTACTACAGACCAAACCCGAATTTTGTAGGCACAGATTCTTACAGCCTCCGCGCAATTGATGGATCTACCCCCCCGCCAGAGCTCGAAGGCTTCAATATATCTGAGGGCGTCGTCGATTTTTCAGTCACCGTAACGCCAGTTGAAGACGCGCCTGTATTTGCGACGGACGAAGCTGATAATTCTCCAGTGCTAATAAACCAAGACTTCTCATTTGAGTTTTATGTTACAGACCCCGATGTGTTAACAGCAACCCAAGTTGCGAGCCTTTCCATTGAATGGGGCGATGGCGAAATCACCCATAGTGGTGTTCAGCTTATTTCGCCCGAGGACTTAGCCGTTTACCTAAATGCGGGTGTTGTGGTTGGCGAGCGAGTTAACCGAGATGGTTCTTCATCTTTAGTTTTCCCGGCTGATTACCCTGCAGATTATCCACAACCCGGTGATAATCTAGCAGGAGCAATACTACCCTTTACCACTGGGCCGCTATTGTTTGCAGTTGAAGATGCAAGGATCAGCATGACGGCATCTCACGCTTACGCGTCACTGGGCAATAAAACAATAAAGGTATGCCAACACATTAACGAACCAGGCGAGGCTGAAATTAAGACTTGTGAGAGCGACCTCATTACGTTTGTGTCGGTGGATAGACCAGCGTTAAGCCAAAACTTATCACCAAGCGTCAATATTGCCGAGCCAGGCAGCATGGTGAGTTTTGCGGCTATTATTTCGAATGTAGGAGCGCCTATACAGGCTAAAGGTCTATCAGCGCCTGCCAGTAGCGCTGACGAGGTGATATACCGGTTTGTGGTTCAAGAAGACCTTAATATTCTTGAGGTTCTACCTCAAGCCGGTGCTTGCGACTTACCAGTCGATCAAACTATTGAATGCAGGCTCGACCAACCGCTAGCACCAGGCGCGACTCTTAATATTGAATTACGAGCTCAGCTTGACCCAGAGGCGCCTATTAACGAGCAGTTTGGCGTGATTCTAGATACCACAGCCGAAAACGTTTTTCCTGAAGACGACGCAATCAATCGGGTGAATTATTTCGCAACTATTGGCGTAGTCGAATCGGGGCTAGATACCGATGGAGATGGTACGTTCGATCAATACGATGCGTTTCCGTTCGATGCAGACCATACCGCGGATTCTGACGGAGACGGAGTACCTGATTCGCTCGATCAGCTGCCTGATGATCCAAACTATTCTCAAGTGGGTGACGGGGTTCTTAGAGGTGCTCCCGGTGACTATAGCTCAATGTCTACTGACCCAGGTACCTTAGAACTAATCTACGATCTTGAGGACCACATTCGGATCCAATTGGAATATCGACTGCTTGATACAAACGTAAGAAGTGGAGCGCGAATCAGAGCAACCCTCGATGGTGTCAACACGATTGAGGGCGATACAGACTTCCGCAAAGGCGACGAACTGCCTTATAGAAGAAACCTAATTCAACCTCACGTCTTACCAAACTTTCTGACCGTAGAGTTCTCCATAGAAAACGCTAGAAACGATGACGTTTGGGGTATAGAAATGTTAAACGTCAAGTGGTTCGACAACGACTTCGATGGCGATGGCGTTATCGATTCAGAAGATGCACTGCCTTACAATGCATCAGAGTTCGAAGACCAGGATATCGATGGCGTTGGCGATCTAAGTGACAACTGCCCAGCGAGCTACAATCCACGCCAAGAGAACCTAGACGATGATGCGTTAGGCGATGCGTGCGACCCAGATATCGACGGTGACAACGTAAACAACACTATCGACAACTGTCCTTTAATTTTCAACGTCGACCAGCTTAATACTGACAAAGAAGGGGAGGGCGATGCGTGTGATACTGATGACGACAACGACACTATCCTCGACACCGAAGACAACTGCCCGCTAATTTGGAACGCAGGTCAAGAAAACGACGACAACGATAATGACGGCAACGCTTGCGACATCGATGACGACAACGACAATGTATTGGACGAAGACGACAACTGTCAGTTCATTTGGAATGAAGACCAACTCAACACGGATGACGACACGGAAGGTGATGTGTGTGATGCTGACGATGACAACGACCTAGTCGACGATATAGATGATAACTGCCCGCTTGTTGAGAACCCTGATCAGCGAGACGATAACGAGGATGGTATTGGTGATAAATGCGAAACCAGTGACAGTTTTTGCTTCTTGATTGTTACCAAAGACAAAGCAGTAGTGAATGCTTGCTTGTAAGGCCTCGATGCATATTAGTACGTGAGTGAGTGCTTTAAACCACACTCAATCGCGTCACTGAGTATAGGAACCATAAACTCTAAACCAAACAGTACCAGACTTTGAAAGTAGACCGAAAGAGTACTACTTCAAGCTTAACTAAAGAAGAAATCGTTGATGTACTAAAACTTTTGTCTGACCGAAGTTCTAAGTCACAAACCGGGAGTAGGGACTATTTAACTGTTTGCTTTTTGACTGTCCTAGAGCTCAGGGGAAATGAACTACTAGGCTTGAAATGGAGTGATGTAGATTTTCACAAGTCGTCAGTAAGAATGATCTGTTGGTTGGGACCCAATTTATGAAATTGCTGATACTGCATTAAGGTGCGAATTAAACGGCGATGTAAGGGAACTTAAACCGATTAAACTCAATCTTGTACAAGGTGAGTGCAGTCGATTATCTACTTAAGGTTTCATCGATTCAGCTCAGAAAAATCAATCATTACGGGATTTAAGTCCTTAGTTGGCGTTTCTTTAATACTTTAGTTGTACGTGCAAGGAAGCGTGGATGGACGTAGAGTTTAATGCGTTAGCAGAGAATTGTTTAATAAATTAAAAGAACGTCCAGTTGATCTATGACCCTTTTATCATCGTTATAGATTATTTAACATAATATATATTATGCGCTATAAGATATTTAGGCATGATTGATGGCCAAGTTCGGATACTTGCGAAACTACTTTAAGTATTTAATTGTTATATATCAGTGATTTAAGCAGTATTTCTAATGTATCACTTGCAATAAAAAATGCTTATAAGGCTATTTTGCGCGAAAAAACTTCTCAGTTTGCACAATACACTGCTCAGCGGTTGTTATTTTTATTGGGTTGGCTGGATCGTACCTTGTGGTGCGTGGATTGCACGGGATACGATGATGGCTGCACGCTTAGCGAGCTAATTTTTTGATAAATGCTCGCAGGTAGATATTTGGCTTGACTGAATATGGCTACAAGGTTTGTGTGCCGATCACTTAATTAGTCGCTAAATAGCATGCATTTCTGGGCAATTTCAGGGCGCTGAGCCTTGCTAACGCGCGCGAAATTCACCACAGAGCGTTATCCGTGTGGAGTCATTTGCGATTGGTTTGAGATTTTTGCAATACAGCGCTAGCCACAATAGCGAAGCTGATTGGGCTAGTTTTAGCTAAAAAGTAGGCCGTTTGCGTGGTTTACGTTTTAGGCCGCATCGCGCAGGCTTTTGGCTGCCTTAAAAAGATCGAAAAAATTTAAGCTCGTTTGGGTTGCCAATTCAGCAAAAGGAATGCCTTTAAGATCGGCTACAAACTGTGCCGTATGCTTAACGTAGGCCGGCTCATTTAATTTGCCTCGAAACGGAACGGGCGATAAATAGGGCGCGTCTGTCTCGACTAAAACTCGGTCAAGCGGGCACTTGCGCGCCACCTCTTGCACATCTGTGGCGCTTTTGAACGTTACGATGCCAGAAAACGAAATATAAAAGCCCAGATCTAATGCCTGTTTAGCAACTTCCCAGTTCTCGGCAAAGCAGTGCATTACCCCGCGACATTGGTCAGCGCCCTGCTCTTTTAGCATCCGCATCGTGTCGTTAGCGGCAGCCCGCGTATGAATGATTAGCGGCTTGTCGACCGCAATGCCCGCTTGAATATGCCGCACAAAGCGATCGTGTTGCCAGCCCATGTCTTGGTCAGTCACGCGAAAGTAATCGAGCCCTGTTTCGCCAATGGCAACCACATTGGGGTCTTGCCCCAACTCGATGAGTTCTTCCAAACTGGGTTCGCGTACGTCCTCGTAACAAGGGTGCACGCCAACGGATGCATAAATATTTTTGTGCTGGTCTGCTACCTCGCGCACCTGGGGATAATCTTCCAGGTTTACCGAAACGCAGAGCATGTGCCCTACTCCATTACGCCGCGCATTTTCGAGCAGCGTTGGAAGGTCTTTGCGTAATTCGGCAAAGTTAATATGACAATGCGAGTCCACTAATAAAGTGGATGGATCGTGCACGGTGGAATCGTTCACAAGTTAAAACTACCAGGTTTGATTTAGTAAAAGTTACAGCGTATGAGTTGGGCGTGCCAATGACAGCGACGCGCCCAGTTTTGACTCGATAAGGCTCACTGTTTTGTGTGCATCGTCGTTAGTAAATTGAATGCCAACTCCCTGCGGGCGGTTGTCTAACGCGCCTGCGGGGCTAACCCATACGACTTTGCCTGAGATGCTGACTGGGTCCGATTCATCCATAATTTTTACGAGCAAGAACAGTTCATCGCCGAGCTCGTAGGTCTTTTGTGTCGGGATAAACAAGCCACCATTCTTAATAAATGGCATATAGGCCATGTATAGCGCTTGCTTGTCCTTAATAGCGATAGAGATAACCGCACTGCGTTCTTTTTCTGGTTGCACTTGGGCCATAAATTCTGCTCAATCAAAGTAATGTATAAATAGGCTGAAACGGGCTAAGCC
>CAYGNS010000080.1:0-8084 GCA_964351295.1 uncultured Gammaproteobacteria bacterium | reverse complement strand
GCATGATATTTAGATTCTCGCCAAGCTCGTCAAACTCATCCCCTGATCCTTTGGTCTTGATGCGCTTTTGAAAATCCCCTTTCATTATTTCGCGGCTAATGCTGTTAATCGCCGCGAGCCGCGAGCGGAGCGTGCGGCGCATCATGTACCCCATCAGCACGCCGAGAACGAGCGTAACCAACAAACTCCAGATCATTGCTTCAGTAACCAGTTGCCGCAGGTTGCGCAGGTCTTTCATACCTTGGCCAACCAATAGATTAAAACGATTATCAACTTCGAACGTTTTAGCCCGAGCACTGAATTCGCCGCCGCTCTCATCCAATAGATCGTCGAGCCTAAAGTCTAACCAACCATCTTGGTCGTAAGCCACTTTGGGCCAGCCGGAGATGTTCCCCACGAGCGGCTCAAAATTGTGATCAGTGAGCAAGTATAGGGTTGAATCACCCGGGCGCTGTTGCCGTACCCGCTCAGATAGTGTGGTCGCTAGCCCAGTGTAACCCTCAAGGGCATACACTGCCGATAATGCTTGAATTTCAGCATTGATGTTTTCATCCGTCTGGTTGGTCGTGTAGACAATCGTTGACCAATAGATCAATCCCAGAATAATGGAAACCGATAATCCGAATAACAATACGTACACTAACGTTATTCGGATTAACGAACTTTTAAATGGATTAATCTGGCTCACTCAGCATATACCCTGCCCCACGCACGGTGTGCAGTAACGAAACATCAAACTCTTTGTCTATTTTACCGCGCAGACGGCTGATGTGAACATCAATAACGTTGGTCTGAGGGTCAAAATGATAATCCCATACTTTTTCAAGCAACATCGTGCGTGTCACCACTTGGCCGCTGTGCCGCATTAAATATTCAAGCAATCTAAATTCGCGTGGCTGCAGATCAATTTTCTTGTCGTTACGACGTACTTCGCGTTTAAGCAAATCCATCTCTAGGTCCGATACTTTCAAAATAGTATCGGGTGATTCGGGCTCAGCGCGTCGCACCAAGGCCTCTATGCGTGCCTGCAACTCAGAAAATGCGAACGGCTTTACTAAGTAATCATCAGCACCCGCTTTGAGCCCAGCGACGCGATCGTCTACATCGCCTAGAGCGCTGAGCATCAAAATGGGCGTGCGGTTACCACTACCACGTAGAGTGCGAGTCATGGTCACACCATCCACTTTCGGTAGCATCCGATCAGCAATAATAACTTGATACTCCGACGCGTCGGCCATCAGCAAGCCTTCTCGGCCATCGGCCGCGTGCACGGCATCGTGACCACACTCTTGTAAGCCCTTAACAATATAGGACGCCGTTTCTTGATCGTCCTCTACCACCAGAACACTTATATTTTTCTTACCTTTTTGTGCCATCATCTGTTACCCCATTTTGGATAGATTGGTTCCGACCGTCGTGCACACACGAACGGTCGGTAAAACGGCCTAGGACGTTTAATCCTGCAGATTAAAGGCCAAAAATCGCGAATTACCGCCACGACTCAACAACATCGAAATTTTATTCCGTTGCGCCTTACGAGCCGCAGCCACGATGTCAGCAACGTCTTGTGGTGCTTGCAGTTCCTGACCATCTAAGCGCACGATTACATCACCTCGGCGTAGGCCATTATTGGCGGCTAAGCCTTGTCTATTTACACCTTCAACGAGTACCCCAGTGACTGACTCATCAAGGCCGTATTGACGACGCTCTAAGTCAGTAATTGCACGCAGTTGCGCATCTAGGACATCATCATCCGTGCTCGGGGCTGGCTGCGAGCGCCCAGAGTCTGTATCGGCCAATTCATCCGGAAACGGCTCAGTTTTAATTGACAAGTTTTTAACATCACCATCACGCGAAATCTTCAAGCGATAGGTGCCACCAACCTTAGACTGCGCAACAATTCGAGGTAAATCACGCATCTCCTCTATCACTTTACCGTCAAATTCTAGAATGATGTCGCCAACTTGCAGTCCTGCTTTGGCAGCAGGGGTATCGTCTTCTACCGCTGTTATTAACGCTCCTGCATCGTCGTCGCGACCCAAACTATCAGCCAAATCCTTGTTTAAAGCTTGAATGCCAACACCGATCCAGCCGCGTTCTACTCGGCCCTCCTCGCGTAGTTGACGAATTACGTCTTTCGCCATGGTAGCGGGAATAGAAAAACCGATACCCACGCTGCCGCCATTAGGTGAATAAATCGCTGTATTGATTCCGATGACTTGACCACGCGTATTAAATAACGGGCCGCCAGAATTGCCACGGTTAATCGCTGCGTCTACTTGAATATAATCATCATAGGGACCGGATTGAATGTCGCGTCCGCGGGCTGAAATAATACCAGTACTCGCAGAACCGCCTAACCCGAACGGGTTACCAATCGCCAGCACCCAATCACCGACTCGAGACTTTTCATCATCGCCCCAAGCCACAAACGGTAATTCACGAGCGTCTTCCAATTTAAGCAACGCTAGGTCGGTTTTAGGATCGCTGCCGATAATCTCCGCTTGATATTCGTCGCCGTTGGTCAGCGTAACGAGGATTTCGTCAGCGCGATCTATCACGTGATGATTCGTCACAACGTAACCATCTGCACTAATCACAAAGCCTGAACCTATACCCAACGGACGCTTCTGCTTATTGTCATTGTCGTTCTGCTCACCATCCTCATCGGGCTGTTGGGGGTCCTGAAAATCACGAAAGAAGTCTTCCCATCCGGGAGGAAATTGAAAATTTCGGTAATCACGAGCGCGCGACATTTGAATAAATCCACTTGTTGCCACATGCACAACAGCAGGACTCACTTGTTCAATCAAATCAGCAAAACCTGCGCTTGGGGCCCACGCTTGTGTCTCGCCAACCTTCGCTGAGTCGGTATTCATCGGTGCGTTATCTAACGGTAATAGCTGAACGTCCCGAGCTTCGTCATCTGCATAAACTTGCAGGGTAAACACCACCGCCGCGGTGGCCAGAATCAAAGATCCCCACTTAACCACAGGCACAATAAATCGAGAAAACAATTGGTTCATATACTTCTCCGTGAAACTTTAAATCGATGCCACAACACTAAGCTACTCAATGCAACCGCCGTGGTGCACATGCAAAAAAAGAGGGACTTAAGCGAAACCCGCAAACACAACTGCTCATTTCACCAGCCCAAGGACCAGAACAAGGAATCATTACTTTCAAGACACATGTTCCGTTAGTAATGTTTCAGCCAGAAGTGTAAGGTCGATTTGCTTAACCTCAAGTGAACCATGGATTACATTTAATTAAAAATTTCGATTGGCTTTTGCAATGCGAAAAGATAGTAGGCATGCGTCTATTAAAGTGACAAGAGATGCACTTTAAAAGCATTGTTCAGACGTATTTGAACGTACAGCAGCGACTGACCGTAAAAGTGGCTCTGCGTCACTGTGATTGAGAATGGAAAGCAAAAGAAGAAGAGAGAACCACTAGGCGAAGCATCTCTAATGCAATCTGAACAAAGTCATAGAAAAATTTAAGGTCTACTGGCTCAAAACATTCGAGTGGCCAGTGTGCGAAACCCCATTACGCCCTTAACCTGATCACGCCACCTGCTATGCACACAGGTGGACGGTAACGGTAATGATCTAGCTCTCGACTTCGAAGCTTACACCGGCGTGCGCGTGCAACCGATTAATAAGATGGTTACCTAATGCGGGTGCCGATGTCCAAATTCCGCCTGGAGTGTCGCGCGCTTCGTTTAGCAAACAGAGTGCGCTTTCGCTAATGAGCTTGCAAGTGGACCCGTAGCCTGGGTCCCGATCACCTTTAACACCGACCGACACTTTATCGCCGGCCGCAGTTTGGCCGTAAAATAGCAAGTCATAAAAACCTGCTTCGCGTTCAGCCAAGCTAGGGCCTTCACCCGGTTTCGGCGCATCTGGCCCAGCCATAGAACGATCACCGGCGACGGCTTTGGCAATTTTTTCGCCCTTTTCGCCTGGTCCGGTGAGCAGCATTTCTGAATACAGAAAATTTTCGCCGTACAGATAATTCAATAGGGCGTTAGAGCGGTGTACATTGCGTGTATTGATTGCTGCCATAATAAAGGGAGCTTCCCAAGTGTCGAGGTCCGAAGAATACTGTACAACATCGCCATTGGGCTGCTCAGGCCCCACAAACTGAGGGACAAGCGCATAAGGATTTATCGCGAGTGCGAAAACTTCTTGGTCTGAGCGAGCGCGCCTAATGGACTCTTGTAAGCTCGCCGCAGTACCGCCTGAAAAAGTACCTTGCATCGCCCTAACTCGACCCTTAACCTCCTGAAACGGGGCACCAAAGCGATTAATTGCCTCTTGTTGCAATAAATAAACGCCAAGATCGAAAGGAATGGAATCAAAGCCGCACGAAAATACAATACGCGCGCCCGAGTTTTGCGCGGATTGCTCGTAGGCATCAATCATATGACGCATCCAAACTGATTCGCCACACAAGTCCACATAATCGGTGCCCGCTTCCGCACACGCTTTAACAAGGCCAGACCCGTACAACTGATAAGGTCCAACCGTGGTAGCCACCACTTTGGTGCGAGCCACTAATTGTTCTAAAGAGGTTTGATCGTCGGTATCCGCGACTACCAATGGTATGGTGTTAGGCAAGCCCAACTCGTCGCGCACTTGCGCCAACTTTGCAGCGCTACGCCCTGCCATCGCCCACCGCAGCGTGTCATCGTGGCCGTATTCACGGTGTAAATATTCGGCTACCAAACGACCCGTAAAGCCCGAAGCGCCATAAACGATCAAATCAAATTCTTGCATAGTTTTTTAAGTTTAGTCAGTTGCAACCCCTATACTATCGCACACGCACCGCGAACACGGCATCAAGTTGCCTTCTTAAGGCTCGCGCGCCTTAAGAAGCGCCGCCGCGATCATGCTCACAAGAGGGAACAATCATTCGCAATGTCTTCAATCAAGCCAAACAGAAATGATGCCAATGATGCAGCAGAGCCACTTCAGGGGTTGACGATACTGTACGACGGCGAGTGCCCGATATGCCAATTCTATATATCCAGAACGGAGATTGAAGACCCAGGCATCAACTTAGAGCGTATCAACGCTCGTACAGCACCCGAGCACTGCAAGGCAGCCGAGGATGTAGGCCTAGATATAGACCAAGGTATAATCGTGACCCATGCAGGTCAAACTTACCACGGTAGCGCCGCGCTTAATCACCTCGCCATACTGAGTAAGCGTTCGGGCGCATTCAATCGTTTAACGCGTTGGTTGTTTGCCAATGCCCAAGTAAGCCGGCGCATCTACCCCTTGTTACGCGGCCTACGCAATTTGGTACTAAGAATATTAGGCGTTAAACCGATCTCCACTAAACAGTCGCCGCGCTAAGCTCCCGCGCAGTCGCTCGCTTATGAAACCTGATACAAAGCGACCGCAGTGGCAAACAACAGCACGAGCAAAATAAGTGTGCTCAACACAAAGCTGCCAAAGCGAGCGGGAATATGATTGCTCGTAACATGAACGTAAGCATGGAACCAACGCGTTAATACGAACAGCCATGCCACCAACAAGGCAAATACAGACACCGCGTCGAGCGTCGCCAAAACTAAGCACAGAACGTAAAACACGACGGGCAATTGAAATTGATTCGCTAAACTATTGGACGTCAGCACGACGGGCAAAGACCAGGCTTTATTATCAATCGCCGCTTGCTCTGGGTCGACTGTACCAGAGCGACGATCAACCGCTTTACGCTGCCCATTAAGGATCAGCACCCAGAACGGAATTAACAATTGCGCTAGAACCGGCCAAAATATCCAATGTGTCTGCATTATTTTCGTCTCCTTAGAAGGCTATATTGAAGGCTATATTATTATTTAAGTTTGGCACGCCTTACGTCTGGCGCTCGGGATTGATTAGTATCTGGCAAATAGGGTTGTCGCACAAAGTGGCACTGACGAAAGATATCTCATTGCATCACGCGCCGGATTAGCGGCTAGAGGCGAGCGCATTACTCAATAACTTGGCAGTCAGGTCCACGACCGAAATCACTTCATCGTAAGCCATGCGTGTTGGCCCAATCACGCCGAGTGTGCCGATCACTTTTCCATCCACCGCATAGGGACTGGCGATGACACTGCACTCACCCAAAGCACTATAACCCGACTCTTCTCCAATAAAAACGCTTACGCCTTCAGCCTTCATGCTGCGATCGAGCAGTGTCAGCAAATCACGCTTCGTTTTGAAAGCATCGAACAACTTCTGCAAAGTCTCTATTTGGCAGAGGTCTGGCACATCAAGCAATTTTTGCTCTCCGCTAAACATCATACCCACCGGACGGTCATCATCTTCCTCTCGGATCACGCGCGCCGCCGCATGAATCGCGGCTTGATTAACTCGATGCATTTCATCGTTGTCGCTCTGCATATCGCGCACGACTCTGCGTCGGACTTCGTCGAGGGTATTACCGCGATAGCGATGATTAAAAAAATTGGCTGACTCGATCAGCTCCGCATCAGTAAACCGCGTATCGAGCGACAAAACTCGATTTTGCACACGGCCATCTTCGGTGACTAAAATGGCTAAAATACGTCCCTCAGACAAACGCATGAATTCGAGTTGACGAAAACGTGTTACCGACTCGTTCGGTAAGACCACCATACCAGCGAAGCGCGTTAACTCAGAAAGCACCTCAGATGCATGCGCTAGTAAAGTCTCCGGGTCGGCTTCATTGGAAAACTTACTCGCCATCTCACGCACAGACTTCTTCGACAACGGCGTGGCCTTGAGCATACTGTCAACAAACAAGCGATACCCTAAGGCCGTGGGAATACGACCTGCGGACGTGTGCGGTGCGCTAATTAACCCGAGTTCTTCAAGGTCTGACATCACATTGCGTACTGTCGCACTGCTTACCCCCATGGTAGGCAATTTAGCGAGTTTGCGAGACCCCACTGGCTGACCTTCTTGAATGTAGGTTTCAACCAGGTTTTTCAACACTTTCTCGGCGCGACTGTCTAAGCTCATACTTGGGAGGCTCTTTACCTAAGCCAAAAATTGAAAATTAATCAAGCATGCAATATAACCGAAAGGATCACAAAACACTCTATGCTGTGCATTATAAGCGTACACACGTGGAGCTACCCGCGCACTTGGTACAAGCCGCGGTACTGTCTCCGCCTATATCCTACGGCATTTTATGCCGCATACCGAGATAAACGTTAGCGCACGAGCAGAGAAGGCTGTATCGTGGCTCAGCGCGTTGTTCTATGCTAGATAATGGTATGCAAAACCGAATCTCGCTGGACAAAGCATCCTGCAATTGGCGACAATTCGCCGCATGATCATAAATCATAGAACCCATGTTTAAAACGATAGGCGTGTTCGGCAAATACCGCGACAACAGTGTCGAAAAGCCGTTGAAACAATTGACCGAACACCTCGATGCACTTGGGTATAAAGTAAAGTTGGGTTACACGACGGCAGCGGAAATTACTCGCGACTTGCCACAAGAACGAATTGAAGAGAACGTCAGTGTTGATATTGACCTCGCCATTGTAATCGGTGGTGACGGCACCATGTTACACGTCGCTCGACATATGGCAGAGATGGGTATACCCATCGTTGGGGTCAACCTCGGCACCTTAGGGTTTCTCACCGATATAACGCGTGACGAGATGCTTCCCGAGATCGACAAGATTCTTGCGGGTGAGTTCGTAATTGAAAATCGCATGATGCTTGACGTTAAAGTGCGTCGCGATAGCGAGATAGTCTATGAGCAAATTGCATTGAATGACGTAGTAATTGGCAAACATGGGCTAGAGCGACTCATTAACTGGCAAGCTTCGGTCGACGCGCAATTTGTAACAACAGCGCGCTCTGACGGTGTTATTTTCGCTACGCCGACGGGTTCGACCGCCTATGCTTTGTCGGCCGGTGGTGCCATTGTGCATCCCGGTACTGATGTAATCTCTATGGTGCCAATCTCACCGCATACTCTTTCAAATCGACCCATCACACTGCCAGCCGCATCTAAAATCGAAGTGAGAATTCGCAATAAAACCCCCAATCTAGCGCATGTTTCCTCTGACGGACTTATCGGTTACAACT
>CAYGNS010000079.1:0-8117 GCA_964351295.1 uncultured Gammaproteobacteria bacterium | reverse complement strand
GTATAGCCATCTGTTTCGCAGACGGGATTAGGGTCCTGTTCAAGGCGGAGCAATCAGGAAACTTGGATCATCTTAACAACAGTTACGATTTTTATGTCGGTTTACTCATGGTCGCCGCTTCGGTCGTTTGGAACTAGATCATATGCATCCGATGTCCACTAAGGAAAACAGCAAATGGATAAGCCAACAAAAAGGCCGGCGAGCAGTGTTGCTGCGGCCGGCCTTTTGGCACTACCTAACGAACGGTGTTAGGGTTTTCTAAACTTCAACGTCATACGGTTCGATTCCCCAATTGCAGCCATTTTCGCGGCTTGTTCAGGGTTATCAGCCGCACCACTGAGTGATGGAGGTAAACGCCATACACTGTCGCCTTCGTCGGCTTGGTCCAGTTCATTGGCGTTAATATCGCTGGAGGCAACGAGTTCGAAACCTGCCTTGGTAGCCATTTCCACTACAAAGGACTCTTTCAGGTAACCCGATTTACCATTGGCCCATTCATCGCTGCGATCTTCACGTGCGGCGTGTTGCACCACACCGAGCATTCCGCCCGATTTTAATACTTTGAACGTATCAGCTAGTGCAGCAGACAAGTAACCACCGTCGGCTTCGTAGCCCGCTAAACCGTGTAAAGCGCGGATAAAAAGCGCTTTATCGGCCGTACCTGCTAACTCGTCGGGTACTGCACCAAAATTAACGGCACTTACGGCTGCACCGTTCTCAATACCCCATTCTGCAACAGCAGCAGGCCAAGTGGTTGGCCAAGCTTCGCGACGGGCAATGGATTCTGGTGTGGCGTTGCCCGAGTCTTGACCCATGGCCGGTGAATAGCTTGCGCCAATCAGTTTGCCCTCAGGGCCCAGTAAAGGAAGCAGGATCTTGGTATACCAACCGCCACCGGGAAGCGCTTCGAATACCGTATCGCCCGGCGCAACTTCAAAAAATTCCAACGTTGCTTTGGGGTTACGAGCATCGTAGCGCGCTTTGTGTTCATCCGATTGCGCGGCAAGGATTGAATCTAGATCGGTCTTAGCATGACCGTGATCGGCGGCTAAGGAGCTGTTAATGAAGGAACTGTTTATAACCAGCGCGCCTAAAACTAGCGCGGCTGTGCGTAAAGTGTTTTTCATATTGGAACCTCGTAGTTTAGATGCGGCGAGTGTAGCAAACCCATGCGAGGGAAATGTGGGGGCTAACTAAAAATACATGTGGGTGTCTGGTAGGTCGGCACGCGCATAAAAGGTACCGCCTACAGACAGTTTGGGCAAAAAAAGGCCGCTAGAAGTAGCGGCCTTAAAATAATCTGTAAGGAGTGAGGCGTATGCGGTTGACTCGAAATGCTCGAACCGAATGCAGTCGCCACGTTAATCGTAGACTCGGATGATCACTCATATCCACAATCAACAGTTAGGGGCTGATTAGTCCCGTGAATTAATGGTCTGTGAATTCGTTAAGAGCCACTAAACCAAGCAAAGCTACATAAACTAAGAGCATGATTTCCATGATGTCACCGTAAATAAAGAAAGTTAAATTCGTTCATCGAGGCCACGATACAATTACTTCATAGCCTTCCTGCGGGCAGTAATATGCAGACGAACTCGGTAAATTAACAATGGTTTCGCATCATGTTAGAAATAACTGTAAGTTATGTTACAAGCTTGTTACAAAGACGTTTGGTTATTTCATTATCGTTATTTGTTATTAGCGTTTGAGGCGATTTAATCACCCTTGGTTGGAGAAGTTAGCGAAGCAAGCGATTGATGCTTTGCTCAAAAAACTGCGACGTGCCGCGTCGTCCACCACTCACAAATCGCGAGAAATTACGCCGTAACGCCAGATAGCAAGCGAGCGGCGTATAACCAAAGTAATGCATGATACTCAGCACTACAATACTGAGTAGAGCTATTTTGAACAGTAAGGGGTTGTCCAGATCAAACGCCAGTAGAATCAACGGTAAGCCTGCATACGCATCAATAACCCCAAAAAGTTTTGGTCGCAGTGCACTGTTAGCCCATTGCGCGTGGTAGTTGGGCATTTAGACTCGCGCCTTTTGGTGTTTGCGCAGTTGTTGCTCATAGACTGAGCTCGAAATGCTACCGCTCGCAAGCAGCTCATCGAGCGCTACCCTAATATCGCCGCCTTGTCGGGTCTGTAGTTGTTGAATCCTCAGGTTAAGTTGCGCCAGCGGTAAATCAATTAGGTCGCTCTTGGCTGCATCATCCAGCCAAATGTATTCTCGCAGTGGAATTACATTACCATCGCTACTTGGAATTAAACATTGAAAGCACAGTGTTTGCAGGGCGCTAATGAGTGCCGCCTGCATACCGTCTCGTTGCTGTGCAGGAAACATGCGAATCAGGCGCGGTATAGTGGTGGCCACTGAGTTGGCGTGGGCGGTGGTATAAACCGCCGCACCCAGATCACAAGCAACGGTTAGTGAGCGAATTGAATCAAGATCGCGCGATTCTCCCCAATAGATAACATCGGCACTGCGGCGCGTTACGTTCGCTAGCGCGTGCGCAAAGTCTTTAACGCCCGCCCGAATCTCGGTTTGTGCAACCGGAATAGGGGCATCATGCACTTGACCAAAATCAAACTCGATAGGGTCTTCGTAGGTAACAATATAATTACGCGTGGTGAGACTTATATGCTTAATCATACTGGCGACTAGGGTTGTTTTACCGCTACCCATCGGACCCACCACCATATTAAGTCCCGAATCTGCAAAGCAATACCTTAGCCACTTATCGGGTAATTTGTGGGTTGCTAGATCCCAGGGTTCGCCTGCAATGGTGCGCATTACAATGGCTAGGGCGTTCTCGCAGCGGCTCGAATATACTCGCGTGATACACGCCCTGAATCGAGTGCGTAGACCACTTACAAGGCATACAGGAGTCGCGTAACTGGTATCACAAAATTCGCCTGTGAGCGCGCGAACTGCAGCACCTTCGGAGGCTATCCAACGCACGGTATCAGCTACTTGCGACTCACTTAAACTACTTTGCCTAGAAGCAAAAGTCTGTCTATTCCGGCGATATAACAACCTTTGTTCAGACGTGAAGATCACATCGCTGTAAGCATGGCGACGAGCCCACTCTAAAATGTGGTGGAAGGTGGCAATGTCATAAAAAGCATCTATGCGCGGTTCATTTAGCTCCGGCACTCTGCCAGTGGGTGTCGGTCCATCTGATAAGCGAGCTTGATTCACTTTATTTGATGATTCCGCCACGCTGATTGGGCGCTGAATTTGGTGCCTACGCTGATCCGTACGTCGCGCTCATCAATAAATACAACATCGTCATTAACGATAGTGCCGAGACGTGTTTCGATAACTTGCGGTGATGTAACAATGCCCTGCATTTCAAGCTGTCTGAAGCGCCACATGCCAATGAAATCTCTGCGTAGATCAGCAAGTTGCAAGGCGTATTGTCGATCGGCTTGCCGATATCCTGCCTCAAACCCCTCACAAAAACCCGTTCTCCAAGCCTTGCGCTCAGCGCGGTTAAATGGGGCAAAAAAGGCACTTATGGGTTTTGGTTCGAGCGTTTGCAGCGCTTGAAGGTCTAAATACGTGCGCCAGTTAAGTGGAGCGGTGCTAAGTCGAGCTGGTTTTATGATGCGCCATGAGCGACGTGTAGTTCGCGCGGATAATCGGTTGCCGGCTACTTCAACCGACCCTTCGATTTCGGTGATGACAGGGAGCACTATCTTAGAGTCACGCATGACTTTACTAAAATTGAATATGCGATCTAGTAGGCGGCGTAAGGACGCAGAGTTGAGCAACCTGTGCAATGCTCGATAACGAAACTGAGCGCCCATCTGTGCTCCAGCGATGCGACTCTCCTTATGAATCCCAGCGATCCTTATCTGCTGAGCCGCGTTACTTTGCGTCTTGTGAGTGCGCCCCTTAGGTTGGTAAACACCTGCGAAAGTGCTGGGGCGGCTCATATACTGGACAAGGCTCGCTGTGCAGAGCTGGCGAATTTCGTATTCGGTAGGATGCTGAATTTCTATGTCCATTATAGATACTCAAGCCGCAATTCTTTCTGTGCCTCTGAAACAGAAACAACCACGCTTCGCCCCACTTGCGCAGCGACTTCGCGAATAATGTTTAGTACAGTTTGCTGCTTAGAACGCAGCGTTACGGTGACTGCAAAGGGCGTGGCGTTGCCAGCTGAGGCCAGTCGAGTTGAACCTAACTCTACGTAGTTATAGCCTATTCGTGTGGCGAGCTCTTGCAGTAGATTGCCCGGCGGACCCACATAATCTAATACGGTGATCTTCGCGAGCAAGCGTGGGTCTTGTACCTTGGGTTCTTGAAAAAGAGGATAACTCTGTTGCTGAACGTTACTAATGCGTCGCGTGATCACCCCCACCTCGTTCGCCACGTTATGCAGTAATAACAAAGCGGGATCGAGCGGTGGCGGCGGTGTTTGTATCGCGCAACCCGATGCAGAAAACACTATGCTGATCCATAGTATCGCGCTTTGGCAAAACCTTTGCCGCCACGCTCCACCGCCTACCTTGGTTGCTCGTACGCACATATCCATATATCGCCTCGCTAGAGGGCGAAATTAGACAGTGGAGTAAAGCCCTCGCGCAAGTCTTAAAATTTTAAGAGTTGTTCGACCATACCAACACGCCTAAAGTGTTGGCTTGATCGATAAGAAGCAATGCGCAGATATTGTTTAGTAGACCAAGTCCAATTAACGTTTGACACGGGCCACTAAGTTCTAAAGCAGGCTTGTTAGCCAAGATAAGGAACAATCGGATGAGCAAGATTTGCGTTGAATGCGGATTGCGGCCGTTAAATTGCAGTCATCAGAACGCAGGGTATACCAGAGCCTTGGCGAACTAATTCAGGAATAGTGCTTTGCCAAACAACGAAGCGAACAATTCAATCGAAAGAGGCGCATCAGCAGAGGCAAGTGGCGGGCTAGCCGCAACGTCGTCGTTATCACTTTCTGAAGCGGCAATGCCACAAAATGCTGCAGCCCGATTAAGTGCGCTGTCCGTTACCTTGCGGGACTCACGCTTTTTGCAATTAACCAATGCTCGACTAATATCTTTGCAAGCGTACCAGTTAATTGTTAACGCGGTACTCATTGGCTTGGTGTTTTTGTTGACGTTAGCGCTCTTAAACAGGCCAGTTAAAAATCAATATTTTATCGTTGACGAGCAAGGGCGGGTAATTACCCAGATGGCGCTTTTATCCGACCCCGTCACAAGTAGTAACAAAGCGCGTACATTTGCTGATGACTGCATTCGGCAATTGCTCAATCTGGATTTTGTGCATTACAAGCGCCAACTTGCCAATGCTGAAAGCTGTTTTACCCGGAGGGGGTTTGTGCAAGTAGTTAGTCTAATGCAAGAGCGCGGGATGCTGGCCGAGTTAGCTAAGGGCTATCATGTCGGTAGCGTGGTACCAAAACAGGCCAATTTTTTGAAATCATCATCCATCGTGCGTGGACGACAAAAGTGGTGGGTCAAAGGCTCGTATCTATGGAGTTTGCAGCAGGGCAAAAAGACTATCCAATTTCCTTTGAGCATCGAAGTGACGCTAGTTGCCGTCGATATAAATACAAGCGTGCACGGCATGGCAATCGAAACCATATCCATCACCCGTGCATAACAGGAGGTTCAACCCACATAGCACTTCTTTATTTAGGTAGGTGAGCGGGCGGCAATCCCCAGCATCTATCTAGCGTAAAACCGTTATATCCATCAATGCGTGAGAGGGAACTCATGAATTCAACAAAAGCGACTTCACAGGAAGTGAGTCCAAAGACCGTGGAGATGTTACTCAAAGCAATTAAGCTGAGTAACCAACACACACAATCACTTAAATCTAAGCAACGCCATCGGGAACAAACGCTGGTTTTGATAGCGGTCTTCTTGGCGATACTGAACGCAGCCACCCTGCTGCTTGCAAACTTCGCACCTAACGAAGGTTTGGCGAATGCTGTGAATGACAATGAGCGGCAACTTGATACCGTATTGAACGATCTCAAGGCGGTCACGTACGAGTCTCTGCATGATAGTGCCGTTGCTAAGAACAAAGAGCCTGGCGAAGAGCTGTCGGAGCAACCTTTTGTAAGCAAAATAGTACCGCTACCTGAGAATCCACAGTCGCTTGCGACCTATTATGGCGAGAACCTCGCGGTCGAGGAAATCGAGCGTGCCGAGAATTTGGGGCAAGCGCCGCACTCCAACAACATTGGTGCGCCCCTCGGCGCGCCCGCGCCCCCGCGCAGTAAACGCATAGAGGAACTCCTGCGCAATCGAATCCCGCTCACTACCCAAGAGACCTTGTATATAAAAAAGTTGGTAGACGACAACGAGCGCGCCACCTATGCCACGCCTGACGTTGAGCAGCGCACGGTAAAGTTACAGTATGAGGAAGGACTAATTCCAACTATAACCGTCGCGCGGAATAACATTGCCACTCTGTCGTTCGTGGATCAATTTGGTAATCCTTTCCCAATATCAACTCTGTCGCCTAAAGGCGCTGGCGAGTTGTTTACCACCGAACTTATCAATCATGACGGTACTCACGCGAACGTTGCAGAAATTCGCGCCAGCAAACTTAATGGTTCGTCTAATGTGTCGGTGATGTTGGTGGGTCGAACGTTACCGGCGGTCTTTAAAGTTAATCTCTCGCATGCTGTCAACGACGCAACGACCGTTGTGCAACTCGACTCGTCAGCACCGGGTTACGAACATGTGTCCTTGCCCGCAAGCACCGCAGGCCTGCAACTGTGTAGTCAAGATGCTTACATGGAGCCGCTTTTGGACGGGGTGGTGGCCGCAGAGCTGGTGCGCTTAGAGACGCGTGTAGCTAAGTTGCAGGCGTATCGAAGTCCAAGCCATCACTATATCCGCTCCGCACATCAGATCGTTGATCCGGAGTGTACATGTCGAATCTACGGCGTAGACAACCTTAATGTGTGCAAGCAACCCATCAATATATCGAGCATTTTGTATGTGGACTCTGCCACCCATGAGTTTGCCAGCGTTGCGCTCAATCGAGAGGCTTAAACATGCACCAAATTCTGCAACGTAATCGTCTGGTCTTGATACTCGCGGCCGTCAGCGTCCTTGTGATTCTGCTTGTCTGGTTCGTGAGTAATCTTATGCGCATCAACGACGCAACCATGCAGAGTAGGTTGAAACTCACTATGCCAAATGTCGACGATCAGCATTTTGTGCGGCTAAGCGAAGCCAATACGTCCGAGGCCTATATCGCGGGAGTGCAAAAACGCAATCTTGAACAGGCTCATCAGGCTGAGCAGCGAGGAACATCGCATGTAGATCGACTCGTAAACGGTATACAGGTGCCTGAATCAGATGATGCAAAGTCGTTGGCCGACTTGCAACGAGCGGTGCAAGGATTGCGAGATTCGCAGGCAGCTTTGCAAAATCAATTGCAGCGAATCAACAGCAGTAAAAACCTAAGACAGCGCATACCGAACAAAGACAGTTTACCGTTTTATACCGCCTTAACGGGCGTAGAGCACTTAAGTGAACACTTTTTATCGAGCGAACGAGACGCTATTGCACGCATGATTGATCGTGTCAGTGGTACGGGTAGCGCGATGAGCATTGGGCTATTGGTTAATGCCTCAGACCATCAGGTTAATGTCGATAAGCGAACGTCTCGCACGTCAAAGCCCACCATAACAGAGCGTGATCGCGGTGCTGCTGCTCTCAATGAACACACCATTGAAATAATTCCCGCTGGTGACGTAGTCCTTCACGCGAAATTAAATCTTGGTCTTAACAGTGACCTAGGTGGCATTGCTTCGGCCACGCTCGTAGGAGGGCGGTTGCATGGTACGGTGCTTACCGCGAGCGGTTACAGTGCTAAGCGACGGCACCTTGCAATCAATTTTGATCGCTTTTGTACACCGCAAGGTGCGTGTGGAAACATTCGTGCCGTAGCCGTCGACCTAGACGAAGGTGTAGCGGCCATTAAAGGAACCTATCGCGGTCATTACGGACCGCGTCTCGGAGGTCGCATCGCGGCTTCGATTTTAGAAGGGTATGGGCGAGCCATTAGTGCAGGCATAGGCTCGGATTCAATATCAGTGAATGGTCGGATTATTAGTACTCATACAGAC
>CAYGNS010000078.1:2510-8238 GCA_964351295.1 uncultured Gammaproteobacteria bacterium | reverse complement strand
TAGCCTCCCATCAGCTCTTTACTTACCGTTCGCCATACGCTGCATTTTCATCTGAGTATTGGCCGCATCAGTTATGCGTTTCGTGTTGCGCCAGAAGGTATTTTGGAGCATTTATTTTTTGGCGCAGCGATTCTTTCGCTCGAGTTGAGCCCCGTCGTGCCTCGAAGGGTGTTCCGCGCCTGCACGTTGGAGTACGAAGCTAACTTCAATTATTGCTTGGACGATCCCCCCCAAGAGTATGCGGTTTTTGGCCGTTCGGATAACCGCACGCCAACGCTGCACGCGATTAATAATGACGGCAACGCGACGTTTGCGCCGCTCTACGATTCGTATCGAATTAGCGCCGCCAAGCCCGACCTCGGACCCTTGCCACAAGCGGATGCATCAAGCAGCAGCACGCTCACCATCGTGCTTAAAGACGCTTGCTATGGTTTGCTGGTGGAACTTAATTACACGGTGTACGCCGAGCATGACGCGATTACGCGTTCGGTCGTCTTGCGTAACGAAGGGCAGCACGACATTGTGCTTGATCATGCCTTGAGTACTAATCTCGATTTGCCTGCCGCCGATTACCAACTGCTGCACTTCAAGGGCTCTTGGTCGCGTGAGTTTGCCGTGGCACGGCATAACATCGAAACCGGTCGCTTTGTGGTGGAGTCGAATAAGGGCGCGAGTAGTAATTCGCATAATCCTGCGGTCGTGATTGTTGAGCCGAGCACGACGCAAACGCACGGCGCAAGCTATAGCATGGCGTTGCTGTATAGCGGCTCACACGCGTTTAATATCGAGCGCGGCGAATTCGACTCGGTGCGCGTTAATGCTGGCATTAGCCCGTTTAATTTTAGTTGGCGGCTTACGCCAAACTCGAGTTTTGCTTGCCCTGAGGTCGTGCAGGTATTCAGTGATGCTGGCCTCAACGGCATGAGTGCTATTTGGCATGCGTTTATTGCGCAAAAAATCAGTCCACCCCGATTCCGAGAAGTGCCTCGACCGACCTATTTAAATTCTTGGGAGGCCTGTTATTTTGACGTCTCGGAAGAGGCCGTAGTGGATCTGGCGCAAACCGCGCGTACGCTCGGCATAGAAATGCTGGTGGTGGATGACGGGTGGTTCAAACAGCGCAACGATGATACAACTTCGCTGGGTGATTGGTTCGCAGACCCCGTTAAGTTTCCCAACGGTATCGAAGGGGCAGCGCGCCGCGTTAAGGCGCTGGGGCTCAAGTTTGGCTTATGGCTGGAGCCTGAAATGGTGAGCCGCATTAGCGACCTCTATACGGCGCATCCCGATTGGGTAATCCAAGTGCCGCATCGCACACTCTCTACGGGTCGCCAACAGTTGGTATTAGATCTCTCGAATGCGCAGGTTGTGGAGTATTTATTTGCGCGCATCGATGCCCTGCTTAGCAGTGGGCAAATCGATTATGTGAAGTGGGACATGAATCGCACTCTAGCCGAGCTGGGGTCGCCAGCATGGCCTGCCGCACAACAATCATCAATAGGCCATCGCTATATGCTAGGTTTGTACGAGCTATTACGGCGCATAGTCGCGGCACACCCCAATGTGCTGTTCGAAAACTGCGCGTCGGGGGGTAATCGCTTCGACCTTGGTATGCTCAATTTTATGTCGCAAGGTTGGGTGAGCGATATGTCGGAGCCCATCGGTCGTCTGGCAATTTTCGACGGTGCCTCACACATCTACCCACCATCGACCATGGCCGCTTATATTGGCCCGGTGCCGAGTCATCAAAATGCGCGCAATGTCTCGCTCAAAACGCGGGCCGAGGTGAGTTTCTTTTGCGCCGCTCGCGGCTTGTCCTTAAACAAGGCTGATCTTGAGCATGATCACTCAGAGCTTAAACATTTTATCGAGTTGTATAAGGCGAGCGCGCTTGATGTAGTTACAGGCCAGTTGCACCGCCTAAAGCACACGGCCAACGAAGTGGTTTGGCAGCTCAACTCGCCCAACACTGAGCGCGTGTACGTGGGTTATTTTCATGTGCTCTCCGCCCCCAACCAACCTCTACGCAGAGTGCGCTTGCGGGATCTGGATGCAAGCGCTCGTTATCGCCTAACCGCTCCGGTTTGCACCGCGGGCCAACCCGAATTCGGTGGCGATGAACTGCTCAACCGCGGGCTCGACTTGCCTTTCGTGGATGCCCTGCAGCATCAAGCAGGCAAAGTTGATTACAGTTATTATTTACCAAAGGGCGACTTTGCCAGCGCGTTGTTGGTGTTGGAAAAGCTCGAACATTAACCGTGTATTGCGTCGCTTTCGCTTAGCGCGCTAGGGCTTAATTACACCGAAGAGGCGTGGCCACGCACTCCTCGGCATTGTTCGCCTACCGCTCCTGCCATAACGATTTGAGCAAGGCAATCATCATTAAGATCATGATGATTGAGAAGGGTAGCGAAATGGTGATGGTGGCCGTTTGTACAGCGCTTAAGCCACCGCCCACGAGAATGGTCACGGCCATAACGCCCGTTCCAAGACCCCATAAAATGCGTTGTGACACCGGCGGGTTGAGGTTGCCGTTCGACAAAATCGTGGCCACGACTAAAGTGCCTGAATCGGCCGACGTGACAAAGTAAGTAAAAATGAGTATCGAAACGAGGGTAGCGAGAACGCCCGACATCACGCCTACATTCATTAGGTCGAACATGCTGTACACAGCCATCGTTACGTCGGCTGATACGGCATCTGCCAGACCACCTACACTGGATTCAACATCCAAACCGGTATTGCCAAAAATGGTGAGCCATACGAAAGTGATGGCGGTTGGAACAATTAATGCCCCCAATACCAATTGGCGAATGGTGCGTCCGCGCGAAATACGGGCGATAAACATGCCTACAAATGGTGCCCAGGTAATCCACCAAGCCCAATAAAAGGAAGTCCAACCATCTTGCCAGCTCGATTCATCGACCCAAAAGCTCATAGGGATAACTTCCTTAACGTAAACCGCGACGTTACGGCCGTACTCCATAACGAGTTCTACGGGCGATGCCAATACTAAAATCAACGTTAAGATAATAATGCTGAGCCAAATATTGAGCAGACTCAAATAGCGAATACCGCGCGCGAGGCCAGTGACTACCGATAAGGTTGCGATAATGGTGATGATCGCCACTAGCATTATTTGCATCGGGGTCGAGATGGGTAAGCCAAACAGATGATTGAGGCCAGTATTTAATTGCTGTGCACCTAATCCCAAAGAAGCCGCTACGCCCACTACGGTAACGAACACCGTAATAAGATCAATTACGCCACCGAGAGGGCCGTTAACCGCTTTTCCGAAAAGTGGATATAAAACGGATCTAAACGACAACGGCATTTTTTTGCGATAGGCGAAATACGCCAAACACAGCGCGACAATCACATAGATTGCCCATGGATGCAGACCCCAATGCAGAAAAGTGATGAGCATTGCGGTTTGTTGTCCCTCAGGGGTTAGTGCCAAGCTGTCGGGCATAAAGGGATTGCCCTGATAGTGAAAGATGGGTTCAGCTACGGCAAAAAAGACCAGGCCAATGCCCATGCCGCAACTAAATAACATAGCTATCCAGCTTAAATTGGTGAACTCTGGTTCGTCGTCGTCGTCGCCTAAGCGAATTTTGCCGAAGGGCGTAACCACCAGCAATACAATGAAAATCAGAAAACAAGCAACAAGGGGGATGTAGTAGAAATTCAGCGGCGCTAGCACGTCGTTCTGTAAATACTCGATTACGCCATTGCCGTCTTGACTTAAAACCGTAATGCCAAACACCGCTGCCGACACAACTAGCAGGATAGATAAAATGGTAATGGGCTTGTTTACGCCAGTAAAAAAACCTTGTTTAGCAGTTTTCATCGTCTCTCCTTTTTAGGTGTCTTTGTGCAGGGTGTCTCGGTGTATAGCTACAGTGCCGCACTATTTTTATTGATCATTTGTCAGCCATATTACAACAGTTTTGCGCTAGACTGCCAACAAAGCTTGCCGTTCAACGAGACACCGGACTAACGCAACACCTCACGGCAATGCTTGCCTATTCATAAAATGTTGGTGTCGCAAATTTAGGCGCAATCATTGACCTGTAAATCAGATTCAGCAACTATTGCTATGGTTAATCTTCAGATTGAATGTTTTAGTGTATCTGTTCTATTCGAAAGCATAGTGGCTTACGAGCCTTCTTATTCGGCTTGCAGCGACACTCATACGCCAATCTAGGCTCTGCAGAATCGGGTCTACCGGCGAGTTTAGCCATTAGCGTTGACGACTTACGCTAAATTCAATACCCAGAGTACGACGTTGTTTTTCTAAGAAACCAGAGTAATTCCTATTTTTAAAATAAAACCTTATGCGGACTGAGCTAACCATTAAATGCGATAAATCGCCCGGCGTCTTAGCGCGCGTTATTGTGGCTTTACGGCGATTTGACGCTAACTTAACCAAGCAGAAAATGACCGAGGCGGAAGATCACCGTATGTTGGCGTTGACGGTTGAAGGGCCAAACATGCCCGTGAGCAACCTGCTCAATGCAGTGATGGCTATCCCCGGAGTAGACGAAGTGCTCTCTGGGGCCGACCTGCCGCAAGCAGCTGTTACGAGTTCCCCTGTACGCAATGCTGGTGATTCGGCTGCAGTGGCCATTGCCGAAGCCTTTCCCGATATACTCGATCTAATTAATGCTCACCGGGCAACGCTTGCACAAGAACAAGCCCCTGAGCTTATGTTTGCATTAGGGGTAGAAGTCGCCACGCTGCGGCGCGATGCCTTTGCAGATGTACCTGACACCCTTTCGGTGAGTGAGTTTATTAGCACTAGGGTGCTGCCTGAGCTCGCAGGCTTAGGTGATGTTGATATGGCTGATGATGATGTGCGAGTGCTCAGTTCTATATTTAGTAAACCTAAAAAGGGCCAAAAGGCCAGTGGTTTTGGATTTCGCTTGGGTAGTGCCGACACTTTAGAAAAGTGCGACTTTTTGAGTGGCTACTTACAAGGCATGATGGAAGTTACTCCAGCGATGCGATACGGCCATGTGGAAGAAACGATGTGTCGCAAAGAGGGTCAGCCCTACTGTTTGTTTCACTTTGAGCAAAATTAGCTTAAGTTAGGCGTGCTGTGTTCAGCGTGACCATCCGCGGTCTGCGGTACTTGTCGCATTAAACCAATCGTTTCAGGTGTCTGTTTGCATGTCTCATCTAATTCAAGTTCCCTCCGTGTTGCACATTGGTGCAGGTGCGTCAAAACAACTCGCCGCCGTGATCAAGACGTTAGGCTGCTCTAGACCGTTGTTGATTACTGACCCTACTATGGTCCAGTTGGGCTATGTCGAAGCGGTTGTCGAACACCTTAATGCGGCCGGTTTGGGGTGTGATTACTGTGCCGATACGTTACCTGAGCCTACGGCAGCTTCATTGCAGCCAAGTTTAACGATGCTGGCCAATGCAGACTACGATTGCTTGGTGGCATTGGGTGGCGGAAGCCCGATCGATACCGCCAAGGCGCTATCGGTGTTGCATACGTTTGGCGGTGTAATGCGAGACTATAAGGTACCGCGTATGCTCAATGAATTAGCTATGCCAGTGGTCGCCATTCCAACTACGGCCGGTACGGGCAGCGAAGCGACGCGTTTTACCGTTATTACCGACGAGCGCACCGACGAAAAAATGCTGTGCGCCGGTGCGGCCTTTTTGCCCCGAGCCGCGTTGATCGATTACGAATTGACGCTCAGCGTGCCGCCGCGTA
>CAYGNS010000078.1:0-2500 GCA_964351295.1 uncultured Gammaproteobacteria bacterium | reverse complement strand
GCGGATACCGCGATTGATGCGCTGACACATGCGATTGAAGCCTATGTGAGTCGCAAGGCGAATGCGTTTAGCGACCAGCAAGCATTAGCGGCTATGCGCTTGATTGCCCCTAATTTGCGCAGCGTCTACCGCGATGGCTCTAATCGGCAAGCGCGGGCGGACGTGATGTTGGGCGCGACGCTCGCAGGGATTGCATTCTCTAATGCATCGGTAGCCTTGGTGCATGCAATGAGTCGCCCAATCGGAGCTTTTTTTCATGTGCCGCATGGTCTTTCCAATGCAATGCTGCTGCCCACGGTTACTGAATTTTCGATTGCCGGCGCGCCGCAACGTTATGCGGAGTGTGCGCGTCAGATGGGGGTTGCTGAGCCCCAACATTCTGATGCGGCTGCTAATCAATTATTGCTCGCTGAGCTTAGAGCGCTTAACCGTGATTTAGACGTACCTACTCCGCTTGAGTATGGCATCGCAAGGCATACGTTTTTAGACGTAGCGGCAACCATGGCGGCGCAAGCCGAAGATTCAGGGTCAGCCGCCAATAATCCCCGCATACCAAGCCAGCAAGAAATGGTCGACCTTTATTTAAATCTAGTTAGCTAGCGGGCGCTGAGATCGGGCAAATAATGGTGATTTTGGTGGGTGATTCAATGATTAATCGACCGACCTTTAGAGATGTGCTCTGTTACCCAATGGTGGCTAATTAATCCATACCAACAAGCGGTGAACGGCGGGGGTCCGGTTGGCGGTGGCTTAATCAGTTGATTTTGTTTATACTTCGACTCTGGAGCGCGCTGATATAGCAGTGTGTTTCGTTAGTTTTACCTCTGTTTTACCTCTGTTTTACCTTGCGTACAAAGACTTAGTTTTTGTCGATCATACCTGCCGAAATGGCAGTGCCTTTGCCATTTCTGGCTCGATTTTAATCGTTGTGTAGTTGTCTGTTTGTTCAGAAAATTGATTTTAAAGCGCTTTTTAAGCCCCTTTAAAGGGTTCTAAAGGGTGATTTAAACAGCAGTTGATGTCGCTTTTATATTCAAAGGAGCGGGGTGAATTGGCTAAGCTTGATTCACTGCCCATAGCCATTAAGTGCTATGCGGTAGCTATTAGCCACTTGTGGGCTTTGTATCGTGTTGCCAGTTGCAAGAATTTGCAGCCTTGCTCAGTTGTTTGGTGTTTGATCATGTCTTTGCTGAACGGTGTGTACCAATGTGTAAAAGGGGCAGTGCGCGATGGGGATGGAGTAAAACTAAAAAAATTAAACAATAACGAGGAGATTCTTACATCATGAAAAAATCCAAGCTAGGAAACGCAGTAGCGCTTGCTTTGGGTGCGTCTTTGTCTACGGGCAATGTGAACGCAGCGATCGAAGAAATCGTAGTAACCGCCACCAAGCGTAGCGAAAGCATGCAAGACGTGCCGGTGGCCGTCCAGGCGCTGAATGGGCGCGCCATGAAAAGTTTAGGCGTTGCAACGTTTGACGAATACATTAAATTCTTACCGAATGTCACTCAGCAGGGTGTAGCACCCGGACGCAGTGAAATTTACATTCGCGGTGCGGCTACTGAACAAACCAGTTCTACTGTGTCATCTGTGCAGGGCTCAGCTCCTCAGGTTGCATTGTACCTAGACGAGCAACCCGTGGCCTTTGGCGGACGTAACTTAGATGTTTACGCGGCCGATATCGAGCGGGTGGAAGTGTTAGCAGGACCGCAAGGCACTCTGTTTGGCGCGAGTTCGCAGTCTGGAACGCTACGAATGATTACTAACAAGCCAGTTATCGGCGAAACCCAAGCAGGGGTAAGTGCTGGATTTGCGTCTACATCGGGTGGCGATATCAGCGCGACGGGGGAAGCCTACGTAAACATTCCTGTTGGCGATAACACTGCATTTCGTGCGGTCGTGTACAGCGATAATCAAGGCGGTTGGATCGACAACGTACCAGGTAGCTTTAACCCTGACGACGGCCAACTGATTGGCGTAGTCAACCGTAATCAAATTGCGCTAGGTTCATCAACTATCTTGCCTGATGCAAACGTTATTCGTTCAAGCAACGACAGCCTTGTAGAAGAGAACTTTAACGATGCCACCTATGCGGGTGGTCGATTTGGTTTGAAGCATAACTTTAACGATGCGTGGAGTGTGCTACTGCAACATTCAACGCAACGCTTAGAAACGGACGGTGCCTTTGCGGTAAGCCCTGTATTGGGTGAGAACGAAGCACAAATTTACTCTCCAGATACATTGACCGACGAATTTGGTCTTACAACCTGGACAGTGGAAGGGCGCGTGGGACAACTAGACTTGCTTTACACTGGCGGCTACCTTGATCGCGAAGTACACAATGTGATCGACTACACCCTGTACACCTTTGGCGGCGGCTATCAAGCTTATTACCTCGGCAGCCCATTTTCCTATGGTGGCGGCGCATCAACTTTAAATGATTTTCGTAAGCAGTATCTTGACAACACTACCAATGAGCGAACGACTCACGAAATTCGAA
>CAYGNS010000077.1:0-8245 GCA_964351295.1 uncultured Gammaproteobacteria bacterium | reverse complement strand
CATCACCGCATCGTTGAACGCTTGGCGCGCGAACGCTACTTTATTTTCTGTTGACGTGAGCTCTTCTGACAATTGCATCATGTTTTCATTGGCTTTTAAGTCCGGATACGACTCAGCCAGCGCGAACAAACGTCCCAATGCTCCCGTCAAGCCCTGCTCTGCCGAGCCCAATTGCTTCATCGCATCGGCATTCGTCGGATCTTGTTTGGCATTGCTTAACCCAGTTACCGCCGCATTGCGTGCCATGATCACGCCTTCTAGAGTTTCTCGCTCATGCGCCATATACGCTTTGGCCGTTTCCACTAAATTTGGAATAAGATCGTGACGACGGGTAAGCTGAACATCAATTTGTGCAAACGCATTTTTGTATTGATTGCGCCCTGCCACAAGTCGATTATAAAGACCCACGCCAAAGACAATGACGCCAATAAATATCAATAGTAAGACGGTCCCAGTTCCCATGTTGTTCTCCTAAACTGTAGTTAAGGCTGTAGTTAAGCTATTACGATCAGATGTTGAGCTGTGTTATAGCAGAATTTATAACGCGTGGGAAAATTTTGCCCTAAGAATGATTGAATCTTAACAATGCACTCCTCACCGCGCGGCCATTGCCTAAGCAGAATTCTAGCTTGCGGTTGTGTCAGCCATAAAAAAAGCCTATTAAGAATCTTAATAGGCTTGAGGCAAAACGCCCGATAGAGTTTAGCTCGCTCGGTCTGAATTTAAGCAATTAGCGCCGTTTCATTACCTTACGCAATGCTGCAATTTGCGCTGCGGCTTGCGCTAGCTCTGCGCGCGCGCGCGCATAATCTATATCAGCTTTACTGTCTTTAAGTGCTTGCTCAGCTTTACGCTGTGCTTCAAGCGCCGCGGCCTCATCAAGATCGTCTGCTCGAATCGCTGTGTCTGATAACACCGTTACTTTCTTAGGCGTTACTTCCAGAATCCCACCCGAAACGTAGATTACTTGTTCTTGGCCGTCTTCGGTTTGAATACGCACATCGCCGGGCTTTAGATTTGTGAGCAGTGGCGTGTGTTGAGGATAAATACCCAACTCGCCACCACCGGCTGTCGCAATCAACATCGTAGCCGCACCCGAAAAAATCTCGTCTTCGGCACTAACCACTTCTACTTGCATTGTGTTCATAGTTGCTACTCGTATCCGCTAATCGCAATGAGCTAATATCTAAAAGACGCGTGGCCAATTATTTAGACATTGACTTAGCTTTTTCGCGTACTTCGTCGATACCGCCCACCATATAGAATGCTTGCTCTGGGATGTCGTCGAGTTCGCCACTTAAAATAGCTTTAAAGCCAGCAATCGAATCCTTTAACGATACGTACTTGCCTGGCGAGCCAGTAAAGACCTCAGCCACGAAGAATGGTTGTGACAAATAGCGCTGAATTTTACGTGCACGAGCCACGGCTAACTTGTCTTCTTCTGACAATTCATCCATGCCCAAAATAGCAATAATGTCGCGTAGTTCTTTATAACGTTGCAGCGTGTTTTGCACACCGCGCGCTACTTGATAATGGTCTTCGCCGATCACTAATGGGTCGAGCTGACGCGAAGTAGAATCCAATGGATCTACCGCAGGATAAATACCCAGTTCCGCGATTTGCCGTGACAGTACCAATGTTGCATCTAAGTGAGCAAACGTAGTGGCAGGCGATGGATCGGTTAAGTCGTCCGCAGGTACATAGACCGCTTGGAATGAGGTAATTGATCCGGCTTTAGTTGACGTAATACGTTCTTGTAGTGCGCCCATTTCACTCGCAAGAGTTGGTTGGTAACCCACCGCTGAAGGCATACGACCTAGTAGAGCCGATACTTCCGTTCCCGCTAAGGTATAACGATAAATGTTGTCGATAAACATCAATACGTCACGACCTTCGTCACGAAAGTACTCCGCCATCGTTAATCCCGACAAAGCTACACGCAAACGGTTACCAGGAGGCTCGTTCATCTGACCGTACACCATTGCCACTTTGTCGAGAACGCCTGCTTCTTTCATTTCGTAGTAAAAGTCGTTACCTTCACGGGTACGCTCCCCTACACCTGCAAACACTGACAAACCTTCTTGTTGAACCGCGATGTTATTAATCAGTTCCATCAGCGTTACAGTTTTACCAACACCCGCGCCACCGAACAAACCGATTTTGCCGCCTTTGGCAATCGGCATGATGAGATCGATCACTTTTACGCCCGTTTCCAAAATCGCTACATCAGACGCTTGGTCAGCATAGCTTGGAGGATCGCGGTGAATAGGATCGCGACGTACCGCTTTTACTTCGCCGGCGTTATCAATCGGATTACCAAGCACGTCCATGATACGGCCCAACGTGCCGTCGCCCACGGGTACCGAAATCGGCGCACCGGTATCGCTCACTGCTTTACCGCGCTTTAAGCCCTCGGTAGCACCCATGGCAATCGTCCGTACAATTCCGTCGCCAAGCTGAGCTTGTACTTCAAGCGTTAATCCGCCGTCATCTACCACTAAGGCATCATAGACTTTAGGTACGGAATCGGCTGGGAAGGCTACGTCTACAACCGCGCCAATGATTTCTATAATGTTGCCGGAACTCATAGTGTGTCCTCTTAAACCTATTTTTAAACTGTTGTGAGTCGATTAAACAGCGGCAGCGCCACTCACGATCTCGGAAATTTCTTGGGTAATAGCTGATTGTCGAGCTTTGTTGTACACCAACTGTAAATCTGCAATAAGGTCGCCCGCGTTATCCGTTGCGGCCTTCATCGCAATCATGCGGGCAGACTGCTCACACGCTACGTTTTCAACGACGGCTTGATAAATCTGTGATTCGATATAACGCTTTAACACAGTGTCGAGTATAGGCTTAGCTTCAGGCTCATAGATGTAGTCAAACAGTGTTGGCACATCTTCACCCGCCGCTTCGGTCGTATCGATGGGTAATAATTGCAACGAATTAGCCTGCTGCGTCATGGTGTTTACAAATTCATTCGACACCACAAACAGTCGATCAATGCGACCTTCTTCATATGCAGTTAACATTGAAGTTATCGCGCCGAGCAAATCGCTAAGCGCTGGCTTGTCGCCGTAGTGCGAGGCCTCAGAGATAACCCGCCCACCTGCGCGACGAAAATAACCCAGCGCCTTCGCGCCTATTGTCGCGATATCAATTTCTACATTTTGTGCATCCCAGGCGGCCATGTCTGTCATGGTTTTGCGAAACACATTCATGTTTAAGCCACCACATAAGCCTCGATCCGAGCTCACCACAATATAGCCAACGCGTTTTACTTCACGTTCTATGGTAAACGGATGTTTGTACTCAAGATTGGCCCGCGCGATGTGCGCGACAACCGAACGAATCTTGAGCGCATAGGGTCTGGCTGCCAGCATGCGGTCTTGCGCTTTGCGCATTTTGCTTGCGGCGACCATTTCCATGGCTTTAGTGATTTTCTGCGTACTTTTTACGCTCGAAATCTTATCGCGAATTTCTCTTCCGACTGCCATTGCTATTTAACCAATACCGTTGTTAATCGTCATTCGAATTGTGCTTCGGTGCAGCGCTTACAACGTGCTGCTTAATAGCTGCCGTTTGCTTTAAAATCTTTAAGCGCTGCGTGTAGTTTCTCAACCACTTCATCGCTTAGCTTAGGGTTTTTATTGATCTCGTCGATCAAGCCACTAAACTTTGATTTCATATGCGCTTGCATTGCCGCTTCACACGCGACTACGCGCTCTTTTTCAACATCGTCGAAATAGCCTTCGTTAGCGGCAAACAACGACGCTGCAATTTGCGCAGTTGACATTGGCGCATATTGGGCTTGCTTCATAAGCTCGGTCACTCGCTCACCACGCGATAACTGCGCACGCGTAGCATCGTCTAAGTCTGATGCAAACTGCGAAAACGCGGCTAGTTCGCGATACTGCGCTAAGGCTAATCGCACCCCACCGCCCAACTTTTTAATAATGTTGGTTTGTGCCGCGCCGCCTACTCGAGAAACCGACAAACCTGGGTCAACTGGAGGACGAATGCCTGAGTTGAACAGATCTGTTTCCATAAAGATTTGACCGTCGGTAATTGAAATCACATTGGTCGGAACAAACGCGGATACGTCGCCCGCTTGTGTTTCAATAATCGGTAGTGCGGTTAGCGAACCTGTCTTACCTTTTACACCGGTGCGTCGTTCAACTTCAGTTTCGTTGATACGCGAAGCTCGCTCTAGCAAACGTGAATGTAAATAGAATACGTCACCAGGATACGCTTCGCGACCCGGTGGTCGACGCAATAAGAGCGACACTTCTCGATACGCTACCGCTTGCTTAGATAAATCGTCATACACAATTAGGGCGTCTTCACCACGGTCACGGAAGTACTCTCCCATGGTGCAACCTGAGTAAGGTGCAATATATTGCAAAGCCGCTGCATCAGAAGCATTGGCCGCCACCACAATGGTGTATTCCATCGCGCCGTGCTCTTCCAGCTTGCGAACTACTGACGCAACTGAAGACGCTTTTTGGCCAATCGCAACGTAGATGCATTTAACGCCGCTGCTCTTTTGGTTAATGATGGTGTCGATTGCTACCGCCGTTTTACCAGTTTGACGGTCACCAATAATCAACTCGCGTTGTCCACGACCAATTGGCACCATCGCGTCAATCGATTTAAAACCAGTCTCCAATGGTTGGTCTACGCCTTTGCGTTCGATAACCCCAGGGGCGATTTTTTCGATTGGCGAGGTTTCAGACGTTTCGATGGCGCCTTTACCGTCAATTGGCAACCCTAGAGAGTTAACCACTCGACCCAACAGGGCGGGTCCAACGGGCACTTCAAGAATACGACCCGTACATTTAACGGTGTCGCCTTCTACGATGCTCTTGTAGTCACCTAAAATTACCGCACCAACGGAATCTTGCTCTAAGTTGAGCGCAAGTCCAAAGATGTCACCTGGAAATTCCAACATCTCGCCTTGCATCGCCTCAGTTAAACCGTGGATGCGGGCAATGCCGTCGGTAAGGCTGACCACCGTACCTTCGGTACGAGATTCAGCAGCTGCTTCAAAATTTTTAATCCGATCTTTAATCAGGTTGCTGATTTCGGAAGGATTTAATTGCGTTGTCATGACGTTAAGTCCTCAACGTTAGTCTGTTTATTAGCGCATTAACGCTGTTGTTAATTTCTCGATTCGGCCTTTTGCAGAGCCATCTATTACAAGATCTCCGGCTTTCACAATGGCGCCACCCATAAGGCTGGCATCAATTGATTCTTCTAGGGTTACTTTCAAACCCAGCTTTGCTTCCAATGCGGCGGATAAAGACGCTTTTTGCTCTGGCTTTAAAGCACGTGCCGTAATCACTTGAGCATTTACCGTTGCATTCGCTTTCGCCACCATAATGGCAAATTGCTTAGCGATCTCTGGTAGCGCTTCGGTACGGTTATTGTGTGCCAAAAGGTGCACAAAATTGGCCGTGCCAGAAGGCGCATCCTTGCCGGCTAAATCGAGCAACAAATCTACGATTTGCTGTTCGGTTACCCGCGGGTCGCCCACCAATAAGGTAAATTGGCTATCTTGTGCGATTGAAGCAAGCGTTGCGAGCACCGCTTCCCAAGCGTCAAAAGCCTTAGCGTCACGCGCTAATTCAAAAACGGCTTTTGCGTAGGGCCGGGCTAAAGATGCAGTGTCTGCCATTGTGTCTTCCTATTTGATGATTGCGATCAATGTATTAGCTTGCACGCAATTGCTTAACGAGGTCGTCAAGCAAACCGGCGTGGGCTTTTTCATCGATCTCTTTATCAACAATCTTGCTAGCGGCCGCCACAGCGATCGACGACACTTGACCACGCAAGGCCTCGCGCGCTGCATGTACGCTTTGCTCGAGCTCAGATTGCGCTGATGCCACAATGCGCGCTTTTTCGCTCGTCGCCGTTTGCTTGGCTTCGTCAACCACAGAGTTGCCTCGCTTTTCAGCATTGGCAATTATCTCTGATGCTTGAGCTTTGGCATCGCTGATCAGCTTGGCCGCTTCTTGTTCTGCAAGTTCTTGTGCTTGCTGACCCTTCTGCGCCGCTGCAAGGCCGTCAGCGATTTGCTCCTGACGGGCTTGCATTGCTGCAATCATAGGAGGCCAAACAAACTTTTTGCAAAACCACACAAATAGGAAGAATGCTAACGTTTGACCGATTAGGGTCATGTTCATATTCATTGTGTCTTCCCTCTAAACGGATAAATTAAAATATGCGTTTGTGTGTGGCTCGATTAAGCCGCTGCGCCTTGAGCTTTCAACATTTCCAGAACGCTTGAATCAACCAATCCAGACGCGAACAAGAAGTACAGTGCGATCGCTACGGCAATAATTGGAATCGCGTCGATCAAACCAGCCAACAAGAACATTTTAGTTTGCAATGAGTTTGCAAGTTCAGGTTGACGTGCACAGCCTTCAAGAAAGCGACCGCCCATCAAGCCAATGCCGATGGCGGCGCCAACAGCTGCTAAACCCAACATGATGCCTACGGCAATTGCGGTTAAACCTACGATAGTACCCATTCTGGAGCTCCTATTTTTTTTGCTAAATTAAATTAAAAACGTTTAAAAATTCGGTTAAAGCGTTTGCTTAGTGTGCTTCGTGCGCTTGGCTCAAATACACAATCGTTAACATCATAAAAATATACGCTTGCAGCGTAATCACTAGAATATGGAAGATTGCCCAACCGAGTTGTGCAAAACCCGCCAATATACCCAGACCAAGTCCGGCACTGTACATCATGGCGATGAGAATAAAGATAAGCTCACCAGCATACATATTGCCAAACAGCCGTAGGCCAAGTGACAATGGTTTGGCCAACAGGCCAACCAACTCTAATACCAAGTTGACCGGCAGCAACCACGGGCCAAACGGCTGAAACGAAAGTTCTTTCGCAAAGCCACCAATGCCCTTCATTTTAATGCTGTAGTAGATGACCATGATAAACACGGCCAACGCAGTACCCAAAGCAACATTGACATCAGTAGACGGTACGATCTTCATGTACGGCGCAACGCCGGACTGCTCAAACGCGTAGGGAATCCAATCCACAGGGATCAAATCCATAAGGTTCATCAGAAACACCCATACAAAGATGGTTAACGCCATCGGCGCGATCCACAGGTTTTCTGCGTGTTTAGTAAAGGTAGAGTCTTTGCTGTCTTGCGCGATTTCGAATAATGATTCGATAAAACACTGGAATTTGCCAGGCTTGTCGGCCGAGAAACTGCGGGCCACACTTAAGAACATCCAGAACATGATGAAGGCCAAACCGAACGACCAAGCCATGCTGTCGACATGAATCGCCCAAAATCCCATGCTCGCGGCTTCTTCCGCGCCATGCGCAAAGCCCCACGAACCATCTGGGAAGCGCCCATAGGTGAGGTTGGTAAGGTGGTGGTTAATATAACCAGCGCCGGTAAGTTCTTGAGATCCTGAAGCCATATCTATAAAAGTCTGCGTTAACTCTTGATTGGGTTTACGTCTTAAACTGGACTACTTCTTTAACTCACTGATCTAACACTAAGAGTGCTAACCACGTTACGATCAATGCCGCGAGAAGGTACGCGATTATAAACGGCAAGATCGACACTTTGATGACGAACACGCTAATGGCGAACATCGTCAACGTTAATATAACTTTACTCACTTCAAACCGATAAAAGCGCTGCAACATGTGCACCGCCGGCGCCAACTCGTCAGATGCTGACGATACTGACGATGCTGGCGGCACCGTTTTACGCACTTTCAAAGCGACATACACGGTTGCGAGCGTAGCTACCAATCCACCTAGCAGCGCGGATAATCCTACATAAGCTGTGAAACAAACGTACAAAGTGAGCGCAAAGGCAATTGAACAGATCAATTGCAAAAGAGCTAACTGCAGCATTACGCGTACTGTTGTTCCACTACTTGCGCTATTTGTTGCGGTACTACTGGTATTACTAGTTGTTTCAGTCATCTAGTTCAGGCGCGCATTAAATTGCCACCTTTTTACGGTCGCGAAGTATATAGATTGGGATATACGCATGCAATGATTTCGAGGGTAATAATTGGCAGTAATCCACATGCCCAATTAACTCTCTTTGCACCGCTCATGCAGCCCCAAAACACCCAAGGCAATCGATGGCCGTGTGGCCTAAGGCGTGTTTGATGGCGCTTATTTTATGTGGGCGATAATTCCGTCCAATATGTCGAGCGATCGGTATTCGATAATCAACTTACCTTTGCCCTTG
>CAYGNS010000076.1:0-8260 GCA_964351295.1 uncultured Gammaproteobacteria bacterium | reverse complement strand
CAGCGCTCAAAAAAGCGGTCAATCGACTATTAAGCCACGTGCAAAAACAGCACAAAATAGCCACGGTCACGGTCGACGAAACACTCACAACGGTGGCCGCAAACGCGCTTATGGGTGAGCGCGTTGGCAGTACCCACAAACGCCAAGAGCTACGCGATCAAGTGGCGGCGTGTCTTATATTAGAATCCTGGCTGGGCCGTGACTAAGTCAGCCTTACAGATGCTAATATATGCTATTCTCTCGCCGCTCAAGTCTCGACTAAACGCTATTCATGTTGCCCTTTAAATCACTGATTTCGTCGCATCAATTGACGCCTGACATCGTAGCGACTCTGTTTCAGAGCGCGCAAAAAATGCAGTCAGCAATAGAGTCGAAAGGCCGCATCAAAACGCTCGACAATGCCATCGTTGCACTGCTGTTTTTCGAGCCCAGCTCGCGCACGATGTTAAGTTTTCAGAGTGCCGCGCAGCGACTCAATGCTGGTACTATTTTTGCGCAAAATGCGAGTTCCACTTCTTTTGAAAAAGGCGAAAGTTTAGAGGACCTCATTCGCATTGTGGCCGGCTACTCAGACATTATCGTGATGCGCCATGCGCGGCCCGGCAGCGCGCAAATAGCAGCAGACTGCAGCGATGTACCCTTTATTAATGCCGGAGACGGTGGTAACGAGCACCCAACACAGGCGCTTATAGACGCATTCACCATCGAAAAACACCTCGGGCGTTTGCACAATTTAAAGATAATTTTTGGCTTTGATTCCCTGCAATCGCGCAGCATACATTCGCTTACGCGACTGTTGTCGCAGTATCCTAACAATGAGTTCACGTTTATGGGGCCAAGCGAACTGGCTCCGCCACCGGCCATGCTGAACGAGCTCACAGCGGCTGGGGTAAGTTGTAAAGTAATTGAGGGGCTCCCCGAGTCTCTAGAGTACGACGTGGTTTACGTTAATCGATTACAAGAAGAACGATTCGCAGACAAACGCATATTCGAGAAGCATCGCGCTTTGTTCAGACTCAATCACGAGCAAGTGAGCGCAACGAAAGCGCTAATCTTGGATCCACTGCCGCGCATTGATGAAATTGACACCGCGGTCGACTCACTGCCGAATGCCGTTTATTTCCAGCAAGCGAGCTACGGCGTACCCGTACGCATGGCACTATTAGCCTTAATGCTTGGACGCTAGCCTTAACACCGGCCTAAAACTTCGATTGCGGGTCGTCCTCTTCAATTTGCACATCGACTAAGGTTTCGCCAAACTCAGTCTCTTTAGCTTCTTTGCCATACAGCTTAATATTTAAACGAAGGTCATTTTCTGACTCCGCGTTCTTAATCGCATCTTCGTAAGAAATTAAACCCTGCTCATACAGCTCAAACAGGGACTGGTCGAAGGTCTGCATTCCCGCCTCTTTAGACGAGCGAATCGCCTCACGAATTTCATCAATGCGATGATCTTTAATCATGTCGGCAATCATCGGCGTGTTGATCATAATCTCCACGGCCGCAACCCTGCCCTCTCGATTTTTAATCGGGATTAACCGCTGGGATACAAAGCCATAGAGGTTTAAGCTCAAGTCCATCGCCAATTGGTCACGTCGATCAGAAGGGAAAAAATTAAAAATCCGATCTAAGGCTTGATACGCATTATTGGCGTGTAAAGTAGCAATACACAGGTGACCCGTTTCAGAGAAAATAATCGCGCTGTCCATGGTCTCGCGCGTGCGAATCTCACCAATTTGAATCACATCAGGTGCTTGGCGCATAGCATTAATCAAAGCAATTTCAAAAGAATCCGTATCAACGCCCACTTCACGCTGAGTCACAATCGAACGCTTATGGGTGTGCAGATACTCAATGGGGTCTTCAATCGTAACAATGTGGTCTTGTGCATTTCGATTGCGGTAATCAACCAGCGACGCCATCGTGGTGCTCTTACCCGTACCGGTGCCACCCACAAAAATGAGCAAGCCACGTCTGCGCATGATCATTTTTTCCATAATCTTGGGCAGTCTTAATTCATCCATCGAAGGGATGTTGGTTTTGATCGCACGAATCACCATACCCACATGATTTTGCTGCACAAAAACATTGACTCGAAAACGGCCAATTTTTTTGGGGTGGATGGCAAAATTACATTCCTTTTCGGATTCAAAAATTCGGCGTTGCTCCTCGTTCATGATCGAGTAGCATAATTCCTGCGACTGCTTTCCATCGAGTGCTTCACCGGCAATCGGAAAAATTTTTCCGTCAACTTTAAAACACGGCGTAGCATTGGTGGTAATAAACAGGTCAGAAGCATTTTTGACCATCATGGTGCGCAGCAGATCTGCCATTTTAAACATAGTTAGGCTCCTCGCTTACGCTACGAAAATTTCGACTTATCAACCGCACGCGCGCGCGCGTCGCCAGCCGTGATTTGGCGTTGTCGCACCAAACCTTCTAGACACTGATCGAGCGTTTGCATACCATCATTCTGGCCGGTCTGGATAATCGAGTACATTTGTGCGACTTTATCTTCGCGAATAAGATTCTTGATCGCGTTCGTTCCAAGCATAATCTCGTGTGCAGCAACGCGACCGCCCCCTACCCGCTTTAAGAGTGTCTGAGCAATAACCGCTTGAATCGATTCCGAGAGCATCGAGCGTACCATCGACTTTTCGTCGCCCGGAAACACATCAATAATACGGTCGATTGTTTTAGGCGCCGAACTGGTGTGTAAAGTCGCAAACACTAAATGCCCCGTCTCGGCCGCCGTCATCGCCAAACGAATCGTCTCTAGATCGCGTAACTCGCCCACCATAATGATATCGGGGTCCTCGCGCAGTGCCGAGCGCAAAGCGGCTTCAAAGCTGTGGGTGTCTTTATTGAGTTCCCGTTGGTTAACTAAGCATTTTTTATTTTGATGTACAAATTCGATCGGGTCTTCGATGGTCAGAATATGGGAGCGCTGCTTCTCATTGATATAGTCGATCATCGCCGCCAGAGTGGTTGACTTACCCGAGCCCGTCGGGCCCGTGACGAGTACCAGCCCACGAGGTTTCATGCATATCTCGCGAAAGACCGAAGGTGCTGTGAGCTCGTCTAAACTGAGCACCACCGACGGAATGGTTCTGAACACGGCGGCCGGGCCGCGGTCTTGATTAAAGGCATTGACTCGAAATCGCGCAACATTGGGGATTTGAAAGGAGAAGTCGACCTCGAGACGCTCTTCATAGGTTTTGCGCTGTGCATCACTCATGATGTCGTAAATCATTTTGAGCACGGTTTCTGCGTCGATCACGGGCAGGTTAATTCGCTTTATGTCCCCATCCACTCGAATGATGGGTGGCTGCCCAGACGAGAGATGTAGATCGGAGGCTTTGTTCTTGGTGCTAAAGGCGAGTAGTTCGGCGATATCCATAGCAAATCGAGGTCTAGTATTTGGTTGGACGCTACTCCGCTGACTCACGAAAACGGTACAATGTGGGTCAATCAGCAGCAGCGTAGATTGCTAGTCTAACTATTTCGGTAGCGAGTCAGGCTTACGCGTTTGTTTCCAAGTATACCCACAATTTACTGAATTCACAGCGAATGGCAATCCAGCAATATGCAGTCGAACAACTCCAGCAAGTGTGTCACCGCATCGCGCAAGCCGAGGCCGCTGCGCACCGTCCCGCAGGGTCCGTGCGACTAATCGGTGCTAGTAAGCAACAATCAAGCGAGCTATTGAGCGCATTTGCTCAAGCGGGGCTACGTGATTTTGGCGAAAACTACATGCAAGAAGCACTCGACAAACAAGCAAGCCTCAGCTCGCTGCCGCTCAACTGGCATTATATTGGTGCAATTCAGTCCAACAAAACCGCCGCCATCGCCAACCATTTTAATTGGGTACACAGTGTGGATCGCGAGAAAATTGCGCGTCGACTTGATACACAGTTTCAGCCGAGGCTGGGGCAAGCTAAACTCAACATACTGCTACAGTTAAATTTAGAGAGCGAAGACACTAAGGCTGGCGTAACCGCTCAGCAAGTTATGCCATTACTTGAACAAATCGCCGACTATCCTAATATTGCCGTAAGGGGGTTTATGCTTATCCCTGCCCCACGAAACAGCGCCAAGGCGCAGGAAGCGGTGTTTGCCCAAGCGCGACAGCTATTAGAAAGCGCCAATGCTACCAGCGGACTACAACTTGATACCTTATCGATGGGCATGTCCAATGATTTAGAAGCCGCTATTGCCCAAGGCAGCACGATGGTCCGCATAGGCACCGACTTGTTTGGAAGACGCGAAGCATAATGCGATTGCGAAACTCCGCGGGCGGTCTATACCCGCTCTGTGCGCTACTCACACACGTTAATATAGGCGCATTTGCGTTACACTTGCGCTTCGAGTAAACCATTAAGCGAATCATGACCAATCAGACAAACATCGGCTTTCTTGGCGGCGGGAATATGAACTCTGCGCTTATTGCGGGATTGCTGCGCGAGTCGCACTCCGCCCAGGCGGATATGCAAGCTCAGGCACGCGAGTTGCGGCCGCAACAAATTTTCGTGCATGATCGTAATGAATCTAAAAACTCCGCGTTACATGCAACATACGGGATTGGGGTGTGCGCCTCTGCCGCGGACCTTGTCGAGGTTGCTGATGTGTTAGTGCTGGGCGTCAAACCCCAGAGCCTTAAAAGTGCTTTGGCCGACGTTCGAGAACAAATCATGGCACGGCAACCATTGATTATTTCGGTGGCAGCCGGCGTCACTACTGGCTCGCTAGCCAATTGGTTAGATCCAAGCCTAGCAATCGTTCGCGCAATGCCCAATACTCCCGCCTTAATCGGTGAAGGTGCAACGGGGTTATTCGCTACGCGCAACACTAATGCAGATCAACGGCAGCAAGCCAACACAATTTTGTCTGCGATCGGAACCTGCGTCTGGGTAGAGTCCGACGCAGATATGGATACAGTAACTGCCCTGTCAGGAAGCGGGCCAGCGTATTTTATGCTGTTAACCAAAGCACTTATCCGCGCGGCAATGCACGCTGGATTGAGCGCCTCGGTGGCGCAACAATTGGCCCATCAGACCGCGCGCGGTGCCGCGCTGCTAATGGCGTCTTCGCCAAAGCCGCTGGATGTTTTAATTGAAGACATCAAATCGCCAACAGGGACTACCGAACAAGCGATTAATGCCCTAGCCGACGCTGATTTAGATAAGATCGTCGAACAGGCTTTTACCGCCGCTCGCACGCGTGCGGCGCAAATGGCCAACGAGTTTAGCTAAGACCGAACTAACAACGAGAGCGTTGTCGATGGCAGTGCGCCGCCCACACATCATGCCCGATAAATACTGAACCACCAATTTTTAGGATTTACTATGAATTATGCAGCGAATGCCGCTACCTTGATTGTCGAAACCCTCATCGGCTTGTACCTGTACATTGTGCTCGTGCGGTTTTGGATGCAATGGGTCCGAGCTGATTTCACCAATCCACTGGGACAGTTTGTGCTTGCCACCACCAGCCCCTTTGTACACCCCCTGCGCAAGGTCTTGCCGCCGCTTGGCATGGTGGATACCGCCACGCTTGCGCTGGCTTTGTTAATTGCGGTGATCAAAGTTGCCGCACTGTTCATGATTCTGAGCACGCTGCCCTCGGCGTTGAATCTACTGATCTTCGGGTTTAGTGAAGTTTTGCGTTCGTCTATCCACATTTTCATTGCGTCGATTTTTATTGTCATTATCGCCAGCTGGATTGCCTCGGGCTCGTATAATCCAGTCGTATCAGTAGCGCACCAAATCGCTCAGCCACTCATGGCACCCGCCAGACGATTGCTTCCGCCGATTGGCGGCTTCGATTTGTCGCCTATATTGGTAATTTTGTTTTTGAACTTAAGCATTGTGCTTTTAGTAGCGCCTATTTCACCGTTCGTTTAGTGTGTTCTGCCCACCCTCATGCATACCTCTTCACCCACTATCGAAGGCCGGCATAACGGACGTCTAGCACTATGACTGAAATTGGTATCGTTGCGCCGCAACGCGCAGAATTTAACGAGCCGCTTACGTTAGCCAGCGGCGACGTGCTCGATGCGTATGCCCTTGTATACGAAACTTATGGCACCTTGAACTCGGCGCGCAGTAATGCCATTTTGCTATGCCACGCGCTCACGGGCGACCATCATGCCGCTGGCCTGCATTCCAGCGATCCCAAGTCAGCGGGTTGGTGGGATCTCGTTGTGGGGCCCGGTAAAGCCATTGATACCGACCGCTTCTTTGTGGTGTGTATGAACAATCTTGGCGGTTGCTCTGGCAGTACTGGACCCACTTCGATCAATCCGAGTACAGGCAAAGTGTATGGTCCCGATTTTCCATTTGTGACCGTGACTGATTTTGTCGAATCCCAACGTCGTTTGGCAGATCGGCTCAAGATCAAACAGTGGGCTGCGATCATAGGTGGAAGTTTAGGCGGCATGCAGGTGTTGGAGTGGTCAATACGCTATCCGGATCGAGTTAGGCACGCAATTGTTATTGCTGCAGCCGCCAAGCTTAGCGCACAAAACATCGCATTTAACGAAGTCGCGCGGCAGGCCATTCGTACCGACCCCGACTATTGCGATGGACGGTATTTTGAGCACGATAAAATTCCCCATCGCGGTTTGCGCGTGGCCCGCATGGTTGGTCACATTACCTATTTATCGGACGATAAAATGGCCAGTAAATTTGGCCGCAACTTGCGCGACAAAACTCAATTCGATTACCGCTTTGACACCGAGTTTGAAGTAGAAAGCTATCTACGCTACCAGGGCGATCAATTTATTCACCGATTTGATGCCAATACCTACCTATTAATGACCAAAGCGTTAGACTATTTTGATCCTGCGAGCGCCACCAACAACGACTTAACGCAAGCCTTTGCGGTCGCTTCGGCCAAGTTCTTGGTTATTTCCTTTACCAGTGACTGGCGGTTTCCGGTTGAACGCTCGCGCGAAATGGTACGCGCTCTGCAAAATAATAGTCTGGATGTGAGTTATGCCGAGATTGAATCCCCGCACGGGCATGATTCCTTTTTATTGGATGTGGGCGATTATGTGAAAGTATTAAGCGCCTACCTGCACCGAGTTGCACAAGAGTGCGAAACTGTTTGAGTCGCTCATGGATAATCTAAAGGTGAATAAATGAAGGCCCAACCCAATCCTAGCGTTAGCGCCAATCTAAGTATGCGCGCCGATTTAGCCATGATTGCGGCATGGATTCCCGACGGAGCTCGGGTGCTCGACCTCGGCTGTGGCAATGGCGATTTTCTAAGGACACTTAAACAGACAAAGCAAGTCACTGGCTATGGGATTGAACTCGATGCTGAAAAGGTTGCCGCCTGCATCGCGAATGGGGTTAATGTGATTCAAACTAATCTCGACCAAGGCTTAGCGGATTTTGACTCTGGATCATTTGACTATGTGGTACTCTCGCTGACTCTACAGGCTGTGCATAGGCCGCGCCAACTGCTTCAGGAAATGCTGCGAGTAGGTCAACACGGCATTGTCACCTTTCCTAACTTTGCTTACTGGCGTAACCGCATGCAATTGGCGTTTACGGGCAAAATGCCAGTCAGCCGACAGCTGCCATTTAAGTGGTACGACACACCTAATATTCATCTGTGCACCGTTAAAGATTTTAAACAATTGTGTGCTGAGTTGAATTTTAAGCTCGATACTTTTGTAGCGCTAAGTAGCAATGCCTCGCACTCAGCGCAAATTTCCGTATTGCCGAATCTATTGGGCGAAATTGCCCTCACCAAATTTTCTAAAAAGGGCTAAGACCTTCTCCTATGACGCATAACGATATCCTTAGACGCTTACGCTTTGCTTTAAAACTCAAAGACTCGCACGCGGCTTCTTTATTTTCGGCCGATCCGCACAACGCAATTAAGATTGACTCGAGTGGTTTTAAGGCACGCATTGCCAAGCCCGAAGAGGAGCATTGCATTGCTACCTCCGACGCGGAGATGGCCGCATTTTTAGACGGATTAATTGCCGACCGTCGGGGTTTGCGACCCGATGCAGAACCGGTGCCTGCGCCTGAGCGACTCAGCAAAAACGAGATCCTGAAGAAACTACGCATCGCATTTGCGTTGCGTGAAGAGAGCTTGCTTAAAGTATTACACCGTGGCGGCAGCAAATTGTCGCGCAGTGAGCTCGGTGCTTTATTTAGAAAACCGGGCCACAAGCATTATCGAGAGTGCGGCGATCAAGTATTGCGCGCCTTTTTAATGGGCTTGATAGATCGCCCCACAGACC
>CAYGNS010000075.1:3816-8284 GCA_964351295.1 uncultured Gammaproteobacteria bacterium | reverse complement strand
TCTCTGCACTCTCTTCGTCAGTTATTGGGTCTGAGGCGTGCGCCGTCGGTTCGCTACGGGGAGGCACTAAGCGGGCTAATTCAAATATTTGATGCTGTTGTGAACGTGTGGGCGTATTGTTAATTTGCGACTCGACGACTAGTTCGAACTCATAGCAGTGCATGAGCGTAGGCAGTGGCTTCTCTCCTTCATCCGATTCATCACTCGGGGGGCTTTGGTTTGGCACCTCGGTTGAATTTAGCACGCGTCTAAAACTAAGCCCCACTGAGCGCTGTAGGTCTTGCGCGCTGGTCGGCGCTGCTAAGCCAAACATGTGCTCACCGCCCGTTGGTATGCTGCTGTGTATTTGGCTACCTGTCCCCTGCTTGAGCAGTTCGCCTACATACCCAAAGTGCGCAATTAGCTCATCCTCTGCCACGAGCGCAGGCGGCTCGTTAGCCTGAGCTAACTCAGCAATTGTATGTAACTGCGCCCGCAATTCGGCCGCGCTTTGGTTTTCCACCAACAGCTTTTGCTGGGTACTGCGCACCAATAAATGTTGGAGTTGATTTGTATTAGTGGCGGTTACAGCAATTACGCTTAGCACCAAAACAATGATCACGGTAATGAGCAATGCAGCCCCGCTTTGCATGAAGCTCCCACTCTGAATCGGCCTATTAGTTTGAATGCGCATTATTTGCGGCTGCTTGGCAGCATCACTACGGTTGAGTACACACTGCGCGGAATACCATCGGTGTACGCCACCGTTCGCTCATCTAAGAGGCGATACGTGCGCTCCTCAAGGCGTTCAGCCGTCTTGTTCATTTGCACGCCACTGCCTGGGCTCATGAGTAGTGCTACGCGAATAGTCTTTACGTTAGCGGCATCCTGCTCGGGAAAAGCGCTGGCACTCACATAGTGATCAAGCGCACCGTTTTGGTCACCATCCAAACCTACTTCAAATTGCAATAGCTCAACGCCTTCCACTAGCGGAGTGGCGAGGCCAATAAAGTCGCCGCCCTCAAGGTCTAATGATTGGCAATAAAGTGAGCGCACGCCATCGCGATCGAAATCCGCGGTCCATAATACTGTGGCGATTGGTCGCCACTGTTCAGCGGTAACAATAATGTCACTGCCATCACAGGCTCTAGCGCCAGCGGTAACCGAGGTGGCAATGGCTAAACGATCTGAACCTTGCGACAGCCCAGCCAGCGTACAGGGGTGTGCATCACTGGCTCGATTAGACCGATTCGCTGTTGCAGCGCACCGAGCACCGGTAAAAATAGGGGCGTACCCCGCCACCATTTGATTGCTTGGATCAGCCCCGCCACCGCGAATGATCTGCCCTAGCTGGTCGAAGGCGAAGCGGGCGTTCTCCTGAATCAGGGCCTCGTTAGTTTGCGCCGTAAAGGTTTTAGCTGAAGTTAAGATGTAGGTGATGGTCATCGCCACAATAAAGAGGCTCAAGAACAGTCCAACCAGCAACTCTACTAAGGTATAACCTTGCGGCATACGCACGGCTTTGATGCGGGCAATCTGCATCACTGGACTTTAACGCAGTAAACGTTGAGTCGAACATCAAGCGGCATTGATTCGCCGCATAGATTGACCATACGCGTAGGACCGTCGGCTAAGCTTTGATTTTGCTCGGCGTCGCGCGCCACCCACCGCACATATAAATTGTGCCCCTGCGCGGTGGGCAATAGAGCCACATCTAAGCCTTTTAGCGACACCGCACCTTTAGTGCTCGCGTCTCTTTTAAGCCCGGCAGTTTGTAGCTCGGTGGCAATGCCAGTTACGGGATCGCAAAAGGTAGTCCACACATCAAACTGCGCTAGCTCGGCCACTGCGCACTGTTGCGCACTCGAACACTTGGCGGGTGCGGCTCCACACTGAAAATTAGGACGTCCGGTATAGGAGGTTAGCGAAGCCAATGAGGTGTTGTTCACAGCCCGGATGTAATGCGGTAATGGATCTTCAATTTGCGCGGACGACTCAGACGCGCGGATTCGCTCAAGCAACTCCTGTGCTTTAAACAGGGCGATGGTGTGCTGCTTTGTATCGTCTACTCGCAACACTGTGGTTACCTGCAATGCGGCAATACCCAGAGCACCCACCGAGAACACGAGCAGTGCAACGAGTGCTTCGATCAAGCTACCACCCATTTGCACACGCCATCGCGGTTTGTGCGCGACATTGGTTATGTGCGCGCGACCCGCATCGATTCGCGTTGGCCGTACCGCAACCAATCGAGTGCGACTTTTAATAAAACAGAATTGCGGAAATTGTTGCGTGCTGTTTGCCAAAATTATGCGAGTTACCCTACCGCTGCGCTTATCCCTAAGCATTATCCCAAGCCCTCCTGAGCTCATACATACCCCTATCTAAAGAATAAGCCCGCGACTATTTAACCACACTCAGTTAAATAGAGATTTCAAGATAAGCGGCTAAACTCACCCGATAAGCGGCAGAACGCCTCAGATAAGAGGCTGAAGGCTCTTTATTCGGCTGAAGGCTCTCTAATGGCCCTACTAACCCTAGACCGCCCTGATGCTAGACTGCACTGATACTAGGATGGATCGAAGCGCAGTTCTATGGGCAGGGAAAATGACACATTCTCGACAGGGCCGTCGGCTTCGTTTACTACGGTTCCGCCCCAGCGCTTTACTTGATCGATTACTTGCTTTACCAGAATGTCGGGAGCCGAGGCGCCAGCGGTAATGCCGACTACGCCCACGCCATTAAACCACTCGAGTTGAATCTGGCCTGGTTCGTCCACCAAGTAACTCGGTACGCCCATGGTTTCGGCCAGTTCGCGTAAGCGGTTGGAGTTAGAACTCGTTGGTGAACCCACTACCAACAACACATCGGCGTCACGCGCGAGCGCCCTCACGGCATCTTGTCGGTTCTGTGTGGCATAACAAATATCATCTTTGCGTGGGCCTTGAATGGCTGGGAATTTTTGCTTGAGCTTGTCGATCACAATTTTAGTGTCATCAACCGACAAAGTGGTTTGTGTTACATAGGCCAAGTTATCGGGGTGCTGAACGGTAAGCGGCTCTACATCAGCGGCTTCTTCCACCAAATACATGCCCGAATCGGCTTGCCCCATGGTTCCTTCCACTTCAGGGTGGCCCGCATGGCCAATCAAAATAACTTCAGTGCCGCGATCTCGATACCGCTTTACTTCCATATGCACTTTAGTCACCAACGGACAAGTTGCATCGAATACTTTTAGTCGGCGACCCGCGGCTTCGTCTTGTACTTGGCGCGACACACCGTGCGCACTGAAAATAACCGTCGCGTCGTCAGGCACCTCGTGTAGCTCGTTCACAAACACCGCGCCTTTCGCTTTTAGATCGTCCACCACAAATCGATTGTGCACTACCTCGTGACGCACATAGATGGGTGCTCCAAACAACTCTATGGCTCGTTCAACGATCTCGATAGCGCGATCTACTCCGGCACAAAAGCCACGTGGATTAGCGAGTAATATTTTCATTGCTTGTGATTAACTCTCGATTTACCGTCAGTGGTCCCACTAGAAGCCGCTGCGGTGTTCAAAAACGGCCGTCCAAACGCTTCGGCGATTAACAACCCTGCGCCGATGAATATAGCGGAGTCGGCGATATTAAAGTGTGGATAATGCCAGTCGCCGTAGAACAGATGAATGAAATCGACCACGTATCCGTACACCAGTCGATCAATCGCATTGCCTAAAGCGCCTGCAATAATCAACGTATAGGCTAACGCTAAATGGCGCTCGTGGGCTTTTAATTGCCAAATCATAATGGCCAATACGGCACTCACAACAATGGCCAAACTCGTAAAGAAAACAGTTTGCCACCCGCCCGCATCATTTAAAAATCCAAACGCCGCGCCATAGTTGTGCGCCAGCGAGAAATCAAAGAAAGACGTAAGTGGTACAACACCGTAGTGCCCTAAAATATGCTCAGCCCAATACTTAGTTGCTTGGTCTGCACCTAAAACCAGCAAACCCAACAAAGTTAATGCAACGTATCTATTCATTTTAATGGGGCTCGCCTAGGCTTAAATAAAGTGCCTTGTTTCGCCTTGCCCTTCAATGTTCTCAACACAGCGATTACACAGTTCTGGATGCGCCGCAATCGAGCCGACTTCGGGTTGGCGATGCCAGCATCGAACACACTTGGCATCCTCTAATCGCACGACGGATACTTTCAAATTCGGTAATTCGCCCGACTTAGCATTGGCATCCGCCGCAGCCAGTGGTTGTAGGCTGGCAGCAGAGCTAATAAATGCGAATTTGAGTTCAGACTCAATGGCCTTCAGCGCTTGCAATACATCGCCATCCGCATAGAGCGTCACTTGCGCATCTAACGCCGCACCAATTTTACCGGCCGTGCGCAGCGCTTCTATTTGTTTGGCAACTTGTTCGCGCGCCGATAACACCACTCGCCATTGCTGCTCGTCCGCCGCGTAGCTCGGAATATCGTCAAGTATCGCCTAG
>CAYGNS010000075.1:0-3806 GCA_964351295.1 uncultured Gammaproteobacteria bacterium | reverse complement strand
GCGTACAGCACAGTATCTAATGATCGCTCTTGCATGTGCTCCCAAATTTCTTCGGCGGTAAAACTCAACACAGGCGTAATTACTCGCACTAGCGTTTCGAGTATGTGCTGCATCGCCGTTTGTGCCGACCGCCGACCAGACGAATTAGCGGGCATGGTGTACAGGCGGTCTTTGATTACATCTAAATAAAACCCGCCCATTTCTACTACGCAAAACTGATGTAAGCGCTGGTACACATTATGAAATTGATAGCTCGCGTAGGCGTTTTCAATATCCAGTTGCAGCTGCTTGGTTAAGCGCACAGCCCATTGGTCGAGCGAGAGCAGCTCCGCATAGGGCAGCATATGCTCGGCAGGCTTAAAGCCGTGCAGGTTGCCCAGCAAGTAGCGCGCAGTATTGCGCATGCGGCGATACGTATCACCGGTGCGCTGCAGTACTTCTTGCGACAACGTGACTTCGGCCTTGTAGTCGGTACCTGCTACCCACAAGCGTAAGATGTCAGCACCTAAGGAGTTAATGACCTCTTGTGGCGCTATTACATTGCCGAGCGACTTAGACATCTTGCGACCGTCCTTATCGACCACAAACCCATGCGTTAGCACAGTTTTGTAAGGTGCTTGGCCGTTGTTCATGGCCACACTCGAGAGCAGGCTAGACTGAAACCATCCACGATGCTGGTCCGACCCTTCTAAATACAAGTCCGATGGAAAACGCAGTTCGCTGCGGGCATTCACTACACTGTTGTGGGTTACGCCCGAATCAAACCAAACGTCCAACGTGTCGAGCACTTTTTCGTACTGGTCCGCCTCGCCAGCGAGCAAGTCTGAAGGGTCTAGGTCGTACCACGCTTGAATGCCTTGCTGTTCGACTAAGCCGGCCACTTGCTCCATCAAGGCAGGCGTTTGCGGATGCAGCTCGCCCGTTTCTTTGTGCAAGAACACGGCGATGGGCACACCCCAATTACGTTGTCGCGAAATGCACCAATCGGGACGATTCTCGACCATGGTGGTTATGCGGGCTTGCCCCCACTCGGGCTCCCAGTTCACTGTTTTGATGGCCTCCAGTGCTTGCGCACGCAAGCCCTGGCTACCCTCTTTGCGCTCCATACCAATAAACCACTGCGCGGTGGCTCGGTAGATCATGGGCGTTTTGTGGCGCCAACAGTGTGGGTAGCTATGGGTATAGTCTTCGTGTTTTAGCAATACGTGGCGCGCCGCGAGTTCCTTTACGATCTCCTCGTTGGCCTTGAACACGAATTGGCCGGCAAACAGCTCGGTTGAATCCAGATACACGCCGTTGGCATCCACCGGATTATTCACGGGCAAGTTATAGCCTTTGCCCACCGCAAAGTCTTCGCCACCATGGGCGGGCGCCGTATGTACCGCGCCAGTACCCGTTTCGGTAGTTACATGATCACCCAAAATTACGGGCACTTGTTTGGCATAAAAAGGATGCTGCAACTGCAGATGCTCAAGCGCCTGGCCTTTAAACGAGGCCATTGGGGCCGCGTCAGACGTAAGCCCGTAACGCTCTAGTGCACTCGCAAGCAAGTCGTGCGCGAGCACCAGTTGCTCATCACCCGCTTGCACCAATACGTAATCTAATTCGGGATGCAATGCCACCGCTTCGTTGGCTGGTAGCGTCCAAGGCGTGGTCGTCCAAATTACAAGCGACGGATTGCGCAGGCTCGCCGCTGGCACACCCACTCGGTTGGCAAATTCTGCCACGTTGGTAACGGCAAACTTAACATCAATCGCTGGCGAGACTTTATCTTGATACTCCACTTCCGCTTCGGCCAGTGCAGAGGCGCAAGCGGGACACCAATACACAGGCATCAAACCGTGGTACAGATGGCCCGATTCTACAATCTTGGCCAAACTGCGTACGGTATCGGCTTCCGTTTTAAAATCCATCGTCAAATAGGGATTGTCCCAATCCCCTTGTATACCCAAACGCACAAATTCTTGCTTTTGTACTTCTACTTGTGTGGCGGCGTACTCACGGCACTTTTGACGAAATGTCTTCTTGTCGATCTTCTGACCGGCTTTGCCGTGCTTTTTCTCAACCTGAATCTCGATCGGCAAGCCATGACAATCCCAACCCGGAATAAACGGTGAGCGAAATCCCGCCAAATTCTTCGACTTAACCACGATGTCTTTAAGAATCTTTTGCATCGCGTGGCCAGTGTGAATATTGCCGTTCGCGTACGGCGGGCCATCGTGCAGCGTAAACAGAGGCGCGTCGCTACGCTGGGCAAGCAATGCGTGATAGGCATCCAGCGATGCCCACTTGGCCAAGATACGCGGCTCCTTCTGTACCAGCCCCGCTTTCATTGCGAATTCGGTCTGGGGCAGATTAATAGAATCCTTGTACTGACTTCCTGGCTGGTCCTTACTCATGTGTTTAAATGTCTGTGCGGCTCACACTGAGTGAGCAAATGGTTGTTTGGGCTTTGCGAGCGCGATATTTTAGTTGAGTTGACTTGGATAACCAATGTAATTAAGGGTTTAAGCCGTAAACTTTATCGCGCTCGCCGTATCGCACGCCGCCTTGTATTGCGGGGACGGGCTGAGGCTATTTTTGCAGTAACTGTTGCGCGGCCTCAGCGTCACGCTGTATTTGCTCGGTAAGGTCGGGCAACGAAGCAAATTTTCGCTCTTCGCGAATTTTATGCACGAAGTCTACGCGCAACGTCTTGCCATAGATATGTTGCGCAAAATCAAACACATGCACCTCAAGGCGTTGCTCTTTACCATCCACCGTAGGTCGCATTCCCACATTGGCCACACCATTGAAGCACTGCGCTCCAAGCGCCACGCGCACCGCATACACTCCCGCTACTGGTACGCGGCGGTCGCCTAATATAATGTTGGCGGTGGGAAAACCCAATGTGCGACCCAACTTTTGGCCAACGCTCACCTCCCCGCTAATAGAGTAAGGCCGACCCAACAAGTTGTGCGCGAGCTCTAAATCACCCTCTTCTAGCGCTGCGCGAATTCGTCCACTGCTTACGCGCTCGCCGTCATACTCGATGGTTTGGTGCCGCACCACTTTAAACTGGTGTTCCTGACCCGCGGTTTTAAGGGTAGCAAAATCACCCGCTCGTTGATGCCCAAAGCGAAAGTCATCGCCAACGCTCAAAAACTTGGTACCCAGGCCGTCTAACAATATTTCTTGAATAAACTGCGCGGGACTAAATCGAGAAAACTCGTCGTTAAACTCAATGCACAATACTTGGTCTACGCCCAGCTCGAATAATATGTCGGAGCGCTCCGCTAGGGTGGTGAGTCGCGCGATGGAACTCGGCGCAAAAAACTCCCTCGCCAACGGTTCAAAGGTAACAATAGTAGAGACCAAACCTTGCTCGGCCGCTTCGGTGAGCAATGTCTGTACAATTTGTTGGTGCCCCTTATGCACCCCATCAAAATTACCAATGGAGACGACCGAGGGACGCCGCGCACTGCGCAAACCTTCAATTCCTTGAATCAACGACATAAAAACACTCGCTACAGAGCCCAGTCTGGGTCTTGTTCTTCAATATAGTCGGCCAGTTTGCGCCGCGCTGAAAACGGCGAATCATAGCCTCTAAAGTGATTAATTCCCAACTCTGGGTATCGCCAACTTAAAAAACCATCCCCCACATCAAACTCTACTACCCAGAGGTTGCTGGCTTGCACGCCCAATTGCTCCATCTTAATTTTCCAGCGCTCAACCACGGCTTCAAATTCGTATTCAATGGCAGGCCTGCGCGGGTCATTCGACAACATGCGGTCGAGCCGATAGCGAATGGGCGTTAACTCCTGGCG
>CAYGNS010000074.1:0-8323 GCA_964351295.1 uncultured Gammaproteobacteria bacterium | reverse complement strand
CTATTCGGTACTCTCGGGCAAACCGCCAATCGAAAAAGAGAGTGAACATTATTTTTTCAAAGTGGCCGACTTTGAGCAAGTGCTTGCAACCTGGCGTGACTCTGGTGCCGTACAAGGCGAAATCGCGAATAAAATAAAGGAATGGTTTGAAGGCGGGCTGATTAATTGGGACATCAGCCGCGACAAGCCCTATTGGGGGTTTGAAATTCCCGATGCGCCCGGTAAATACTTTTACGTGTGGCTCGACGCACCGGTCGGCTATATGGCCAGCCATCGCGTACTCGCGGAGCAACAAGGCGCAGACTGGGAGCAGCACTGGCGTGCGGAATCGAGCACCGAGATCTATCATTTTATAGGCAAGGACATCGTACGCTTTCATACTTTGTTCTGGCCGGCACTGCTGCACGCTAACGACTATAAGATGCCATCGGGCATATTTGTGCATGGATTTTTAACCGTAGACGGAGCGAAGATGTCTAAATCCCGAGGCACCTTCATTATGGCCCGCACCTACCTCGATCATTTAAACCCAGAATATTTGCGCTACTACTTTGCGGCCAAATTCAACAGCGGTGTCGTCGATTTAGACTTAAACCTTGAGGACTTCGTGGCGCGGGTTAATTCAGACCTTGTGGGCAAAGTGGTCAATATTGCTTCGCGCTGCGCGGGTTTTATAAGTAAGCACTTTAACAATCGTTTAGCAGAAGAGCTTTACAACCCCGCATTGCACGCGCAATTGACGGCACGCATTGCGCCTATTACAGCCAACTATGAAGCGCGCGAGTTTGCCAGCGCCATGCGCGAAATAATGAAACTGGCTGATCAAGCTAATCAATTCATCGACGAAATGAAGCCCTGGTCACTGGTCAAAGACGAGGCCAACTTACGCACCGTACATACGGTCTCTACCAGCGGTTTAAACGCGTTTCGCTTGCTCGCAGGACTGCTAAAGCCAGTATTGCCGCAGCTCGCGACACAGGCCGAAACCTTTTTAAACATTGATGGTTTGCAATGGGATGATCTGAGTCAGCCTCTCTTGGATCATTCAATTAATGCCTTTACACCCATGATGACTCGGGTAGACCCTGAGGCTATTACCGCCATGATCAACGACAGCAAATCGACAACACCGAGTGTCAACGAGGCAAAAACTTCGAGCACTAGCAACACTTCCACAGCCGCGACCTCGCCCTTACAAGCGGACCCCATCTCCAAAGAAATCTCCTATGACGATTTTGCCAAGCTGGATTTTCGCGTGGCTAAAATTGTTAAGGCGCAGCATGTTGAAGGTGCCGACAAATTATTACAGCTTACGCTCGACCTTGGTGGAGAAACTCGTAATGTATTCGCAGGCATCAAATCGGCGTATGCGCCAAGCGAATTGGAGGGACGACTCACCGTTATGGTGGCAAATCTGGCACCGCGCAAAATGCGTTTTGGGATGTCTGAGGGTATGGTGCTCGCAGCGGGTCCAGGCGGCAGCGAGCTCTTTGTGCTGAGTCCTGATGACGGCGCACAACCGGGTATGCGCGTTAAATAGGGTACATAGACGTGCGACTGTCAGGGCAACAACCGAGTGTGGAGGCCATAGACGAATGGCTGCCGCAAACCCAATGCACGCAATGCAGTTATCCGCGCTGTAAAGATTACGCACAGGCTATCGCCAGTGGCGAAGCGGACATTAACCAGTGTCCGCCAGGCGGAGACATCACCATTCGCGGCCTAGCCAGCCTCTTGGGCAAAATGGGCAAACCATTGAATCCAAAATACGGCGAGCATAAACCTAAGCAAATAGCGGTGATCGATGAAGACCGCTGCATTGGCTGCGTAATGTGTATCAAGGCCTGCCCTACCGATGCCATTATTGGCATGGCCAAGCGTATGCACACGGTGTTAGAACGCGATTGTACAGGCTGTGAGTTATGTTTGGAGCCCTGCCCCGTAGATTGTATCGATATGGTTGATCAAACGCAGACTCCCGAACTCAGCTGGCGTTGGCCGGACTATTCACCAGAGGATGCCCAGCGCGCCCGTGCGAACACCGAGGCCAAAATTGCCCGTGAACAAGCGCGTCAACAACAAAGGAGCTCTATAAAGAGATTACGCGCATTACAATCCGATGCGGGTACAGAGCGCATAAAGCTTGATATTGCCGCTGCCGTCGCGCGGGTTAAATCCAAACAATCCCCCAGCAGCGAGTGAACAAAGACAAGCGCCACCAAATTTTCAGCCGCTTTCGCGCTGAAAACCCAAAGCCCACCACTGAGCTTGCCTATCAGAGCGACTTTGAACTGCTGATTGCCGTGATTCTCTCGGCCCAAGCCACTGACGTAAGTGTCAACAAGGCCACGGCTAAGCTGTTTCCCGTGGCCAACACCCCGGCCGCCATCTTCGCTTTAGGCGTAGATGGCTTGAGCGAATACATTAAAACGATTGGTTTATATAACAGCAAAGCCAAGAATGTGATTGCCACTTGCGAAATGCTCATGCGCGAGCACGGTTCGCGGGTACCGAATAATCGCGCGGCACTCGAGGCCTTGCCTGGGGTGGGTCGCAAGACGGCTAACGTGGTACTCAACACCGCTTTTGGCGAGCCGACGATGGCCGTTGATACGCACATTTTTAGAGTATCAAATCGCACGAACATTGCACCAGGAAAAACCGTGCTCGCCGTGGAGAAGGCCCTTTTGAAGTTCATACCTCCTGAATTTTTGGTAGATGCGCATCATTGGTTGATATTACACGGCCGCTATACCTGCATTGCACGTAAACCTCGCTGTGGCTCGTGTATTATCAGTGACTTATGCGAATATAAATACAAACAACTCGATTAGTGCGCGGGGCCACTCGCAAACCACAAGTTGCAACGCAAGGAATCCTACCAAATACCCGAAAAGATCATGCAGTCAATTCCCATCCAAACCACTTATTCAGCTACTTCGACGGGAGACATTCCTACTTGTGGCCCGCAATTTAACGCCTTCTTAGCGGAGCGCAAGATAGCTTTACACCGTGCGGCGCCGAGCGAGCTGCAGATGAATCTTGGCAAACTGTGTAATCTAGCTTGCCATCATTGTCATGTGGATGCAGGACCTAAACGCACCGAAATTATGCGATGGGACTGCATGCAGAAAAATCTGCAATGCATTGATAAGAGCACAATCAGACACGCCGATTTAACGGGGGGTGCGCCTGAGTTAAACCCACATTTTAAAGACTTCTGTGATGCGCTGTTAGCGCGCGATATTCAAATAACATCGCGCTGCAACTTAACTGTTTTGTTCGAGCCGGGCCAAGAACAAACAGCGGAGTTTTACGCTGCGCGAAAAATTCGTTTAGTCTGCTCCCTACCCTGTTACACACAAGACAATGTGGATGCGCAGCGTGGCAAAGGAGTATTCGATAAAAGCATAAAAGGCTTACAACTACTCAACAGCCTTGGATATGGCATTGAGCCAGACCTGAGCCTAGACTTAGTGTACAACCCAGGTGGGGCTTTTTTACCGCCGCCTCAAGCAAGTTTGGAGCAGGACTACCGCGATATGCTAGGCCGTGAATTTGGTATTACGTTTTCCAACCTTTTAGCAATCACCAATTTGCCGGTTAATCGCTTTGCCCACGCATTGCGCCGTGATGGTCAACTCGAGAGTTATCAAACTTTGTTGGTCGACAATTTTAATGCGCAAACTGTACCTGCGCTCATGTGCCGTCATTTGCTCAACATTGATTGGGAAGGTCGCGTATACGATTGCGACTTTAATCAAATGTTAGAGCTACCGCTCGCCGGCGCGCCTACGCGCTATTTGTGGGACATTGACCCCACTTCGCTCGAACACAGCTCAATCGCGACCGAGCGACACTGTTTTGGTTGCACGGCAGGTGCCGGGAGCAGCTGTTCGGGAGAATTGACTTAACCTGAGTCGGGCGAAGCGCAACGCGATTAAGCCGGTATGAATAGCCTGCGCGACCCAAATATGCCGATCAGTGTGGTGATGCCGGTGCACAATGGAGGTGCCTATCTGCGCTCAGCTGTGCAGAGTATTCTCGAGCAGCAAGACGTAATTTTGGAGCTGATTGTCGTTGACGATCATTCCTCAGTCGCGGCAATCCCTGAACTACCGCAACATCCCAAATTAAAAATTCTAAACTTAGCGGCGCTTGGTGTTGGCCGCGGCATAGTGCCCGCACTCAATGCCGGCATTGCACATGCGCGATACCCTCTTATTGCACGCATGGATGGCGATGACCTGGCAACCCCGCGACGCTTACGCACACAGTTGAACTATTTTTGCACGCATCCGCTAATCGATATAGTCGGGGCAACCGTGAAAATCTTTGCCGATAACGCCGATTTAGGCGGTGGCTTCCAGCACTATGAACAGTGGCTCAATGCGCAATGCTCGCATGCGCAAATTGCCACGCAAATGTTCGTGGAATGTTGCATCGCACACCCCACATTTTTTATGCGCAAAGCACTTATCGATTCATTGGGTGGATATCAAGACTCCGAATGGCCAGAAGATTATGACTTGATCCTTAGAGCGCATGCGCACGGTGCACGCTTCGCCAAACCCACGGGCGAACCACTCCTATACTGGCGCGACCATGCAAAACGATTGTCACGCAATGACGCGCGTTACAAACGCACAGCATTTCTTGAGTGCAAAGCCTTTTACCTCGCGGCTTGGCTGAAGAAACAGGGACACAGCACAGTAACTATTTGGGGGGCGGGCCCAACGGGCTTAAAACTACACGACTTTCTGGAGCGTTTTGACATTAGGGTCTCACATTTTTACGACATAAATCCGCAACTCGCCACGCGCACTAAGCGTGGCAAACAAGTCATCGTCGCCGACATCCCCATTGCAAGTAACTTCATACAAACGCTGAAGGGTCCAGTGCTGGTCGCGATCAGCCATAGAGGCGCAGCGCAAGAAATGGTTGATTTATGCCAAATTAATGGTTTACGGGCACTGCAAGACTTTATTCAAGTCACGTAACACTAAAAGCGACTCGATGTTGGGCAAAAAGAGGGCTAGCAGTTGAGGGAGAGAAGGCTAGAAGAGAACGAGCGATCGGGGGAAAGAAGGAAAAAAAGGCAAAGCAGAGAGTTGAAATAGGCAGATCGGCTCAAAAACACGCTTTCAAATTCCCAACCCCTACCCAGGTCAAAGCGGTTTGTGAGCCGACCAAATGGCCTACCTAACCATGGACCTACTGTACGAAAAAGCGAATGTCATGTGTAGGAGCCTAAGTAATGAATTCATCAGACTAAAGTCTAAAAATTCTATTCGATGAGTCCCACGGCAAAGCAACCGAGAGCGCAAGCTAAAATCGCATAATGCGTAAGCGATCACAAGCTTACTCTTTACGCGCCATTTCTTGAGCTTTAAGCGCCGCCTGCACCCGATTGCTGACATGCAACTTATTCATAATCTGCGTCATGTAATGCTTTACGGTTTTCTCGCTCAGATGGATGGTTTCCGCGATCTCGCGGTTGCTCAAACCCTCTGCCAAGCTCTCTAATATTTGCTTCTCGCGTCGGTTTAAATCGAACGCCTCCTCATCACTTGCCTTAGAGGACTGCCTAGAGCTACGCATCAGTAGATTGGCTGCAAGATTGGGCGGGATATACGATTCACCGGCATGAATTCGCTGCAAAATAGCCACGAGCTCGGTAGACGACACGCCCTTAAGCACATAACCTTTAGCGTGTGCTGTTAGAGCACCCTGCACGTCGTCGGCTTCCTCAGAAACGGTCAAGATAATCACTTTTACATTGGGCACCTGTGTTGCGATTAACTCAGCCGTCTTAATGCCCCCACCAGGTAAGTTAATATCCAGCAAGACTATATCAGGCTTGTGGCGGGCGGCCTTCAAGACCGCGTCCTCTTGGCTATCTGATTGGGCGACCACATCAAATTGTCCACTCTCAAGCAATGAACGAACAACACCCTCCCGAAACAAAGGATGATCGTCTACCACAATTATCTTGATTAAATTTGGCATCTAATTGATTGCTGAATGTATGATTTAATAGCCCATACAAAACCATACTCCCCCGCCAACGAAAACCTAAGCTCGACTAACCCACTCCCATAGTCGTGATCAGCTTAAGTTGAATAAACGCTTTTTGGAACTCCGCACTGAACCCCAAAAATGTGTGGCCGGACGGGCGTTTTCAAGAGCTTGCGCCTCTGATGTCCGCTAGTCAAACCATCAATATTTAAACATTGTAAACTCAGCACAAAGTTGGGTGTAGCCGAATCCAAATACCGTTAAAGACCGTGTTAAACCCACTCACTCTCCCTAACATCACACTGAAACATCTTAAGTCAGTGTGCTGAATTCTGCTTGCTCCTCATGCTCTGCGAGGCTAATCGTTAATTTTAAGGCAGTACCCACGCCGAGTACACTATTGATATTAAACTTGCCCCCTATACTCTCGATGCGATCGCGCAAGCCGACTATTCCCAAGCGATTCGTTTCGCTGCCCAACTTAGACACTCGAAACCCCATACCATCATCTTTGAGTGACACGGTTAAAATTTGATCTTGGTAGCTTGCCACCACCCTACAACGCGTAGCTTGACCATGACGAGAGGCATTATTCAGACCTTCTTGTACAAAACGATAGACACAAATTTTTACCCCCAAATCAATCTCAAGAGGTAAATCAACATAGTGTTCATCAATTTCAATATTGCGATGCAGGGTACGATTTAACGTAACCACTTTGTGGATGCATTGTTGCAGTGAGTGATTTTCCAACTCGGGTAGTACAAGACCTTTAGAAATTCCGCGAATCTCTTTAAGCGCACCCTCCAGAGACTCAACAATGGCAAAGTGCTCTGCCCCTACTTGCTGCTCAATGAACGTTTGCTGATATTCGCGTAACCGCAGAATGGCATAACTCACGGACTGCGCGGGACCATCGTGCAGGTCTGACCCTACTTTGCGTAAAAATTGCTCGTTAAGTTGCACCGCATGTGAACTCGCAGTACGCATGGATTTTTGGTGGTGCCGTGCTTGTCCGAGCAACTCCTCAAGGCGGGCTATTTGATGGTCCATTGCCATTTGCTCAGGCGTTAAATGCTGGCGTCGTTGCCGCCACCAAAGCGCCAATAGCAACACGATAAACAAAAGCGCCACAGAACTTGCAAGGAATACGACCAAGGCAGTTTTGCGCGCACGTTCTAGCTCTCTTTGCACATCGAGAGATACAATCAGCACGCCCCGCTGCTGATTCTTGTCGTATACCTGAAAAGCACTGCGTACAAGAGCGTTCTCAGGCTGCATAACACCGGTAAGCCACTCGGAGCTTAAGAGTTGCGCGTCGTCCATTAAGCTAGCCAACGCCGGCGACTCCACCAATGTTTTATGCAATTGGTAGATTTGCGTGGAGTTAGCAAGTACCGTTTCTTCCCCTATAAGATCGACGAGATCAAACAAGTAGGCGTTAGAAATATCGCTAGAGCGCTCAAGTCGCGCTATAAATGCATCTACGCTGGCTACTTGGTTTAAACGTAAATCGTGCGCAATGGCTAATCGATCCACTCCCAGCTTTATGCTCACCACCTGGGACTCCAACTCGATGGTTCGAAAATACTGGTATTGCCAAACCCCAAAGCCCAGATGAACCAGTACGCAAAGCACTATTAGCGCAAGCCCAACCGATGCGCTACGCCCCTCTTTGGCGGAAGTCGATACAGTAAGGCTGGGTACATTAGACGAAGGTTCGTCCAAATTGCTCATGGTAATTGCCTTAGAAAAACATTCATCAGACACTATAAAGCATCTAGACGGCGCTTCGCTAGCGCTACGTACTAAGTAATTATGCCGCCCAGCGCGCCGTCCTAAGCTGAATCAGCTAACCGTGCACGGCTTAGACGAGACTGCTACGATGGCACTATGATTCAACATGGTAGTCGACCGAATCGAACAAGCTTAAAGCGGACAGCTAACCCCCGTGCCTCCAATCCCGCAGTAACCCGCTGGGTTTTTCGAAAGATACTGCTGATGGTAGTCTTCAGCATAAAAGAAGCGCCCAACCATTTGGATCTCGGTCGTAATTTCAGAAAACCCACGCTTCACTAACTCACCTTGATAGGTTTGTCGGATGCGCTGGGCGGTAGCCATTTGCGCTTCCGAGAGACAGTAAATACCACTTCGATACTGCGAGCCAATATCATTTCCTTGGCGCATTCCTTGCGTTGGGTTGTGTGACTCAAAGAACACGCCGAGCAGCTGCTCAAAGCTCACTTGATTGCGGTCAAATACTATCAAAACAACTTCTGCGTGCCCCGTCGTGCCTGTACATACC
>CAYGNS010000073.1:0-8329 GCA_964351295.1 uncultured Gammaproteobacteria bacterium | reverse complement strand
CGTTAAAACTTTCAATGGCTTGTTCGGCGTGTGACGCAGACGTAGACTACACGAACATTCAATTCAAACTAATGAATCCGGTGGCTTAGTATTGAGTTGCCTACAGGCAAATCAGGCTGTGAAAGAGTGTTCGGCGGTTCGGTACGAGCACTACTTTAGAATAAAGACCGCTAATTCAAATAGCTCCGTATTCCACATTTAGAGTGCCGAAACCGAGACAACACTAATTTAGTCAACTTATAGACGATGAAAAATTTTATTTTTTGGTTCGTGTTCTGCGTTCTTGGCGTCGCTATACCCTTACTCGGGATAGAAGCGGGTGGGCGGCTCTACATCGCGGCTAAATATGGTGTAGAGGGTAAATCCTACGGTTTATGGCGGTACGATACCAAACTTGGAGCGATTCATCGTGAGAACGGATACAACTCCAACGCCACCACTAATGACTACGGTTTTAGAAATATCGAACCCGTGTTTGAGCCTAAGCCTGCAAACTCCACACGCGTAATCACCTACGGCGGCTCGACTACTTTTTGCTACAACCTTAGCAATACCCAAACTTGGCCTGCCCAATTAGAAGGTCTAATGCGCAGCCATGCGGGTACAACTGATACCGTCTTTTCCCGCGAGGACCAAGTTTTAAACGGCGGTGCCATACTCTGGTCTATTGGCCATGCGTTCGCGCGTGCTCAATCGGATCTACCACGCTTAAAGCCAGACTTTGTGGTGATTTATTCAGGTATTAACGAGGAGACCAATGCTTCGTATTTAAACCGCGACAACACACCTTTGTCGCAGTTTGTAGCCAACAAGGAGTACGGAAAGTTTGCCACTAACCTAGATCAAAACCGCTGGTCGAAGCGCAATTTGTTCTTAGTGCGGCTGGTGGACTACATTGTTAAACCAATACTGCAGCCAACCGCACGAGCCGATGACGGCATCCAGAACGATGGCGGTGTTAGTCCGCAGGTAGAGTCGGATCCGGTCGTTGAAGAAAACTATCAACAAACCTTGGTGGCATTTTTGCGATTGATTAAAGAGAACGGTGCGCAAGCTATATTTGTCGCGCAAGCGCACTCGGCTGAAACTCCCAAAAATAGACAGTACACAGGGTATTCGCAACGCGCTATGGGGCTTGCCAAATCACACGGAGCAATCGTGCTTAACGCCCAGGAAATGGTCGATACCAGTGATATACCAAGTAATGAGCTATTTAGCAGTTCAGGTGTGCACTATTCAGAACTTGGCGCGCTCAAACTGGCAGAGTTTATATATGCCAGAGGTTTGAACAGCACCACAGACTCAACAGACCTATAACTCGATAACCGCGGTGGTGCCGTTACTCGTTGGAATCACAAAGAACGTGCCTTTACAGCTGCTGTTATCTGGGTTTACGTCAAGAATCTCAACGGCACCCACATCGCACTTACAAATGCTTCTGGCCGTGCCATTTTGGTCAGTCTCTAACCCGCATTGACCTCCTGCATCGATAACCCCTGATAACGGTAACGGGCTAAAATACGCTTCACCGCTGGCATTAAGCGCCTGCACATCAAGCGCTGGATCACCCAGTGCCACACCGTTACAGCTCGCATCTTGAAACCAGTTGTTTTTACCGTCTATGGGCGTGTTGCGGCAATCTCCACCGGTATTGTTGGCCACAATCGTACTATAGAGATTCAGCATTGATTGACCGAATCCTACCGTTTCCACCCCACCGCCATTCGACGCGATGTTGGCTGTAATCGTAGCGTTCCTAACAACCGTCTTAGAGGTGGCACTGCGTGCCGATATAGCGCCTCCGAAATATGTTGCTTGATTCGCGAAAAACGTAGTGTTTTCGATGTAAGACGTCACGTATTCAATTTTCACTCCCCCACCGTTTTGGGTAGCAGAGTTGCCCGATAAGGTGCTCGCACTGAGGTGTAGCGTGCCCCCAAATCCGGCATAAATCCCGCCGCCGGAACCGCTAACCATATTATTGTGAATTGTTGACGCTGTAATCTCGGTGTTCCCGTTTCGCAAATTCAAGCCACCACCACTGGCGGAAGTGTTGCCCGAAATAATCGCATTCTGTAATGACAGACTCGAATCGCGCGCATAGAGCCCTCCACCGCGCAGAGCCATGTTGTTAGTTACACTTGTATTGATCAGCAGCACGCCTTCACTTTGTGCGTTACCCGCATAAAGTCCACCGCCTGAATTAGACGTACTGTTCCCCGTAATCGTTGAGTTGCTAATCGTAACGTCATACCTCGCATGTATACCTGCACCGTTATTGGTCGAAGAATTATTGCTAACCATCGCGTTGCTGATCATTGAGTGGGCCGTACGTAAGCCTTGACCATTCGTATTGCTAGCTATAGTTACATTCGTGAGTGAACCGTAAAACAGGTTAACCCCTCCACCACCATTACTATTAAAGCTGCAAGACGAAACAGACACATAATCAATAGAGTTGCCATAAAACGTACCACCTCGCCCAGAGTTGCCAAGCGCAACGCAATTCGAGATTAGAGCGCTCGATCCGGTAACATAAATCCCCTGCCCCGTATTCGCGATTGCACTAATTTGATCGACTTCCACCGCCACAGAGAGTTGTACACCACCCCCCACATTCTGATTAAATTCACTGTTCATTATAGTCGTGGAAACATACGACAGCAGTCCAAAGCCACCCGCGTTCATATTCATGGTTGACCCCGAGATCGAGAGCGTATTGAGCGTAGCCGTGCTGCCCTCAAATACTTGTATTCCGCCGGCACGAACCACTCCCGCCGAATTGCTCGAAATGGTAGAGTCGGTGATGGTCGCATCTGTGTCAAATAACGACACACCGCCCCCAGTGAAGCTTGCGGTATTTCCGGTAATCGCAACACTAGAAATGATATTTCCTAAACTAGCATAGCTTTGCAACCCACCACCACCTAGGGCAGTGTTGCCAGAGATTGTAGTGTTGTATAGACCTAACGAACCATGGTAACCCACACCAAGGCCACCGCCTTCAGAGCCAGAAGAATTACTCGTAATAATCGAGTTCGAAATGTGTACACTACCTACGCTGTGCACACCCCCTCCCCTGAGGCTAGCCGTGTTACCCGTTATGGTGACATTATCGAGCGTCAGCACTCCCCGATTGTATACAGCACCACCCGCTCGGGTACTTAAGTCCATCCCATTGGCAAAGCCATTGCTCAGAGTCAGACTTTCTAAGCTCAAATTGCCGCCAGCGGAGTCAACATAGAACAATCGGAACTGCTCTGGGACTGCGCCTCGAGTAATCGTGGCACCAGCCCCTTGTATAGTGATGGTTGAAGTAATGGCGGGAAAGGCGCTATTCGGATCAAGATTATCAGTCAATAGCGCTGCCGAATTTAACGTGTAGGTCCCCCCTGAAAGCACGATTAAATCATTACCTGCGCCTGCGGTGCAGCCGCCAGTAGCAGTATCGGAATTAGCCGAAATAACCGCGTCCACAATGTCACACCCTCCGCCGACAGTTATGGTGGCGGCCGATGCGATATGGGTCACACCCAGTGCAAGAGCTAGTGCGGCGGCGACTGGAGTCAGTGTCGCACGTTTAGTTAATGGCGTGCGATCCTGGGTAGCCATGCCAAATATGAGCGAAGATCGTTGCATAGTCAGCCGATTCAGTTGGTTCAGCAATAACCAACGTTATCAGTCTGGACAAGTCGCAACAATGAGTATTAATACCTAGCAGACCATGCTTTGAACATACAGCACGGGTTCCTTGCCATCCATAAGTAGTATTGCCTATAGCGCCTATGGGAGCTTGTCTTATACTTATAGCGTGAATTTCAGAAAAGTCCTATTGATATGTATTCTGCTGAGTGGCTGCTCCGCTAGTCAGCTCAGCTCTGACAATGTGCACGGCGTGCGCGTCAGTGTCTATGAGAACATCAACGATCAGTTGAGCTTTAACGAAATACAAAACCAATCCTTCGTTTCCCAAGCAACTAACAATCTAAAGTTTGGGCTATCAAATTCGACCTTTTGGGTGCGAGTAGACGTGCACGAATTAGCCAACCGACGCTTGATGCTGCGTAACTGTTATGGACCAATTGATTTACTCAGCATCTACATTAATCGCGATGGCACTTGGAGCAGTGAAACCACTGGGAGCAACTACGTTTTTGCGTCGCGCGAAGTTCGGCATCCGTGTTATGTGTTTAACTTAAGCAACAGTAGCGAGAATCATTTTTTTATAAAAGCCGCTTCGGACGGTGCAATTAACATTCCTGTTGATGTGCTCGAAGCCGACACATTCTGGCAATGGGAGCAAGATACACAACTCTTACGGGGCGCTTACATTGCCTTTTTAGGTGCCCTGTTTGCTTACAACTTTTTATTGTTTTTAATCCTCCGAGAACGAGCCTACTTGTATTACTGTGGCTACCTTCTCGGTATGAATTTGTTTCTGGGCACGATGAATGGGCTTACTAAAATGTATCTATGGCCCAACGCTACCTGGTGGGGCGGCCATGCTGCAGTCACCTGCATCGCCATCGCCGTGGCGTGTGGAATGAAATTTACCTCTATGTTGGCGCGCGCAGAAGACTTTGCGCCACTTTTGTATCGAGTTATTAATGCTGTGGCACCCCTATTTGTCATGGTTATTGCGGCGCAGATTTACCACGGTGCGTTCGGAACTATCGCTCTAGGGATATATGTCTCGCTCGCATTAGTGCTGATTACGGCCGCTATTGTCGCTGGCGTATACCGTTCCTACCCACCCGCTAAAGTACTCTTGTTGACCATTGTTATAATGGCACCATCGGCTTGGATATACTATGCGCAAGTATTGGGAATGCTTAAAGCGGGGTGGTTGAGCGACAATATACTGTACATCACATCGGCCCTTGAAGCGCTTATCCTCTCGTTCGCACTCGCGTATCGAATCAAAATTCTTAATCAAGAAGTTGAACAGAATCAGCAATTTATAATCAAAACTAAAAGTGATTTCACTAGATCGCTGCTGCAATCCGTGGATAACGAGCGTCGCTCAATCGCACGGGAATTACACGACAGCATCGGTCAAGCATTGCTCGTAGCCAAACATCTCGTGAATCGGATAAGTTCAGATGAGGAGCGACGTCACACCGTTGCGCACATACAAAACCTCATCACTGACACGCGCAACTTGGCGCGCAATATGCACCCGCAACAAATTGACATTTTAGGCTTTGAGACCGCTTTACAGACCATGTTGTCCGAAACGCTCAATCCGGCCGGCATTAGTACTCACTTTGACATAACCGGTGCTGAATTGAAGCTCTCCAATGAGGTGCTCGTGCATTTGTATCGAATTGCACAGGAGTTCGCGAGTAATATCCTAAAGCACTCTGATGCGTCGCAAGTTGTATGTCACCTGCATCAAGATCAACACTACCTTACATTATCAATTCAAGACAATGGCATCGGAATGAGCAAGGGAGTACGAACCGGACTCGGCTTGCTTAATATGCGCGAACGAGCCGAGACGATAGATGCCGACTTTAAGATAGTGAACAATTCTGGTAGCGGTTGCCGCTTAGAACTTAAGGTGCCCCTAGCATGAACGTGCTGATTGTCGATGACCACCCATTGTTCAGACGGGGTTTGTGTGCTTATTTTGAATTACAAACTGACTACACTGTGGTTGCTCAAGCGGGGAATGGCGACGAAGCATTAACGTGTTTGCGTTCTGGAGACATTGAACTGGTTTTGCTCGACATTGACCTACCCCAGTACACTGGGTTTGAATTGCTGAGTATTATTCGCCATGAATACCCCAATCTACTGGTTGTAATGCTTACCCTTCACGACGAAATTGCGTATGCAAAGCGGGCCTTTGAGCTCGGCGCAAATGCGTATCTTTTAAAGGACGATGCCGAAGAAGAGTTGGGTGCCTGTTTAGCAAAGATATCCTCGGGGCAACGCTATTGCAGCCTCGAATCCATTGAGCACCAACCAGATAAAGCGCTCGCACAGCTCAGCGTAACCGAACGGCAAATCTTTACCCTAGTGGCCGCGGGCAAAAGCAGTTACGAAATCTCCACAGCACTCGGCATAAGCATTCGCACCGTTGACAATCATCGAGCCAACATCGCTAAAAAACTGGGTCTAAGAGGCACCAACGCCTTGCTTAAATACGCTCTGCAGCACGATTCCACGTTTGCGTGACTTTCTTCTGCTTAACTTCTCTCCTTCATTCAACATGCAACACACATCTGCAATTGCGTTTGACTTCTCGCCAACCAGAATAGAAGCACATATCCCAATCCGAATAGCCATGCAGATGCAATGCTCGCATCCAGCACGAGGCTGTACTAGACTATCGCTTCAATGCTTCAAGATCGGTTCAAACTAGCCGACAACTGCAATCCCTAAGGAGACTCTATGCACATTTCGCTCAAAATCCTCGTTGCCGTTCCTATGCTTTTCTTTACTTCTGTTGGCATACGCTGGGCAGTCGATCCCAGTGGAACTGCGGAGATGCTGGGCATGCCGCTATTGAGTGGACTTGGGCTTAGTACTCAGATCGGCGATCTGGGCAGTTTTTTTCTGAGCGTTGGGTTAATGACTTTAATAGGCTTGATTAGCCAGCAGGCTGCGTGGTTTTACTCTGCTGCCATGTTGTTATTGCTCGCCGCACTCTATCGCGTCATCGCCTGGGCCATGTATGGCGCCGTATTCGCGACTGAGCAACTGGCAGTTGAAGTGATCGTGTCAACTCTGCTCATCGTCGCTGCGCTGCGGAGCAATCCGGCATCTAAGGACTGAGTGCTATAATGCAATACTATAAAGTCGCACCCGTCATTCGATGGGTAATCGCAAGCTGCGTACTGATTTGCACGCTTAATTCAGTGGCTCAAGAGGGTTCGTTAACCGCCCAAGTTGCACCCGCCCGCGCTACCGCGCCCAACATCGTGTTGATTTTGGCTGACGATTTAGGCTTTTCGGATATAACGCCGTTTGGGAGCGAAATACACACCCCTACCCTCACAGAGTTGGCGCAAAGAGGTATTCGCTTTAGCAATTATCACACATCTGCAAGCTGCGCACCGTCGCGAGCAATGTTGCTTACTGGCGTTGACAGTCACCGTGCTGGGGTAGCCAACATTCCAGAAGCCATTCCACCAGAACAAGCGAGTCATCCTAATTACCAAGGCATTTTAAGTCACAGCGTAGTCACTGTGGCCACTCTTCTTGAGGACGCCGGCTACCATACCTACATGGCTGGCAAGTGGCATTTGGGCATGACGCCTGATACGCTTCCCAGCGCGCGTGGATTCAAGCGCACCTTTGCGATGGCCGATACAGGGGCTGACAATTGGGAACAAAAACCGTATTTGCCCATTTATGCCAAAGCAAATTGGTTTGCTGACGGTAAAGAAGCCACACTGCCAGAGGATTTTTATTCCTCAGAATTCTTAGTAGACAAAACCATTGAGTTTATTGACAGTAATCAAGATACGCAGCCATTTTTTGCTTACCTACCCTTTCAAGCGGTGCACATTCCAGTGCAGGCACCGCAGGAATTTACCGACAAATACCTAGAAACTTACCGCGATGGTTGGAACGCACTTCGTGCGCGCCGTCACCAACAGGCGATTGCATTGGGGCACGTGCCAGCCGATACAAAAATGGTCGATATGCCCTCTACGGCCGACTGGGATTCGCTTGACGAAGAAGAGCAGCGATATCAAGCAAAACGCATGGCGGTCTATGCGGGCATGATCGAAGCAATGGACTTTCACCTAGGACGGCTAGTCGAACACTTAAAACGCACGGACCGCTACGAAAACACCATTTTTATCTTTACCTCAGACAATGGTACCGAACCCAATGGCGAAAACTTTCCGCGTACATTGGCTAACAAAACTATGCAACGCCGCATGGGCTACGACCTAGATTACGATAATCTTGGACTTCGTGGCAGTTTTAACTCCATTGGACCTAGCTTTGCAAGCGCTGCTGCAGCACCGCTCTCTTTCTATAAGTTTTACTCAGGGGAAGGCGGCTTGCGTGTACCTTTGATCATTGCAGGTAATTCCGTTCCGCAAAAAAACACTCACTCTAGCGCGTTTACTTACGTTACTGACATTACGCCGACTATTCTTGCATTAACTAAGGTCGCCGCACCAGGAAGTCGCTATGCGGGCCGCACTGTAGAGCCAATGATTGGCAAGAGCCTTTTGCCCCTATTAAACGGCGAAGCAGACCGTGTGTATTCAGAGGACGAGACGGTGGCCTACGAAATTGGCGGCAATGCGGCCTTATTTCAAGGCGACTACAAGATCATGCGCAACCGCGGCAGTCTCAGTGA
>CAYGNS010000072.1:0-8376 GCA_964351295.1 uncultured Gammaproteobacteria bacterium | reverse complement strand
CGAACTTGCACCATCCAAGACCACGATGAACATGACTAGAATTTTGTATTCTTGGCGCATAATTGCCATGGCGCCAATATGAATTTGGTGGCCAATACTGGCGACCTTTTCGTTGGTTACTTTTAGTCGGGCGATGCCGGCGTATATGAACAATGCCATCGCCAGGCCGAACAAACCGAGCACTGGAGGGATTAACTCTACAGACATGCTTTTCTCCTTTGTAGGTAAATTTAGTTAAATCAGGGTTAATAAACTGTTCTTCTAGGCGCTCTTATTGGGTAGCCAAACAGACCAATCAGTCTTGTTAAACTGGGCTATATGAAATTTGTAGCGATGCTGATTTTTTGCGCAGGAAAAACTAAACCGTTTTGTTGTTTTAATTATCGATTTCGAATGATTTGCCGCTGACTCTCGCGGCGCGAACAGTATAATACACCCGATTTTTTAAGACTAATTTTTCGGAGCTATAAGCCATGTCACTACATAACGTTCCCGCGGGTTCAGAGTTGCCAGACAACATGAATGTCATCATCGAAATACCGCGTTACGGTGATCCCATTAAATACGAAGTAGACAAAGATTCGGGTGCTATGTTTGTCGACCGATTTATGTCAACGGCGATGCACTATCCGTGTAACTACGGTTATGTGCCGCGCACCCTGTCCGACGATGGGGACCCTGTTGATGTGCTGGTTGTTGCGCCATTTCCATTGGTGACCGGTTCGGTGGTCCGCTGCCGTCCTATTGGCATGCTGAAGATGGAAGACGAGGCGGGTGGTGATGCAAAAATCTTGGCGGTTCCGATTGAAAAACTCACCAAGTTTTATAATAACGTGGCTACCTTTCGCGATGTTCAACAAGAACTACTCGACAAAATTGCCCACTTCTTCGAGCACTATAAAGACCTAGAACAAGGCAAGTGGGTCAAAGTAAACGGCTGGGCCGGTAAAGACGAAGCGCGTAAAGAAATAATGGATTCCGCCGAGCGTTACGAAAAAACGCTTGGGTAACGCCAAGTACGCTACGGTTGTTTAAGCGCTAATCAACAGCACGATGTTGATTTATCTCAGCACGCAAGGCCTGGGCGGCCTTGCGTGCTTGTTGAGCATAATCTTCGCCACTACCAGCGAAAATAATGCCGCGCGAACTGTTAATCACAAGCCCTGTTTTCTGTTGGGTTAGTCCAGCGCCTAATAAGCTCGCCACATCACCGCCTTGCGCACCCACACCGGGTACCAGAAAAGGCATATCTCCCACCAGCGTTCTCACGCGTTGCATTTGTGCAGGATTTGTCGCGCCCACCACTAAGGCGCAATTGTCGTTAGTGTTCCAGTTTGTCACCACATTCAGGGCAACCCGCTCATACAAAGGTACGCCTTCAACCACTAGGTCTTGAAATTCAGCGCCACCTGCATTGGATGTACGGCATAAAATAAAAACTCCCTTATCATTCCGTTCCAAAAATGGCTGCGCTGAGTCGCGCCCCATATAGGGATTAATAGTAACGGCATCCGCATTAAAGCGGTCAAACGCTTCGCGTGCATACATGGCTGCGGTGCTGCCAATGTCGCCGCGTTTGGCGTCTAAAATAATGGGTATGTGGGGATAGTGTTGCCGTGCATACGCGATTACGGCTTGCAGTTGTTCTTCTTTAGCCGTGTCCGCAAAATAGGCAATCTGCGGCTTGTATGCGCAAACTAGATCATGCGTTGCGTCGATAATCGCTGTACAAAAATCGAATACATTGTGTGCGCGATGCTGCAAATGCCCAGGCATTAATTCTGGATTAGGATCTAAGCCTACACACAACAAGGAATTCTGCTGTGACCAAGCATCGTGTAATTTTGCTTTAAACGAGTTGTGCATAAGTATCAGTTTTTTCGCTAATTACTTAAGCGAAGTCGGGGAATCAAAGCGATGCGCAAATGTAAATGCCTGCGCAGTTGGTCCAAGGTCATTGAGTAATTGCAGCTTTGCCATTGCCATCTCGGGCGCTGGGCGTTCGCCCTCGGACACCCACCAAAGCGCCGAGTGTGCATTTTGCATGGGTAGCATCCATTCACTTTTACGTCGCAGAATGTCTACGTGGTCGCTGCGATATACGAAGGCCGCCAGGTGCTCAATACTCTGCCAAACCGACAAGTTAAACACCAGAAGGGAATCTTGTTCGTCGCTGCCGTGATAGTCGCCCTCATAGCGCCATACAAACCCATCACTCGCTTCTGCTATTGCGTTAATGCGTTCGATATTAGCGAAAAACCCTTGTACTCGTTCGTCTCCTTCCGCGGCCAACAGGCGCGCTATATTAACTTGTGCTAGTTGCGCCATAGTCCCTTCACTCGATCAGAATGCATGGTTAACGGAGCGATACGTTCGAAGCGCTATTTCAAACGACCAATACGAACTTTGCCCGTTTTACCTGCCGCGTCACCTTGTATTTGCATAAAGTAACCGAAAAAATCTTTGTCGATGACCACATCAAAGTCGCATTCACTAAAGCGATAGTTGCGTCCATCCGTTTGCTTCCAAACTTGCCCATTGGCAAACACAAATAGCCACTTTTTATCGTATGCGCGTTGGCAAAACGAGACTTTACCATCGGCAAGCGGCCCCGCTTTTGATTCCTCGCTAGCAAATCGGCTGCCGCCCAGGGCTTCGGGCATCGTGACCGCTTGGCCATCTTCTTTCTTTGATTCTTGCGCCACTACCGCTTGCTCAACTTCTGTACCACTGGCTTGCGCCTTTACCAGCGCAGCACTCAGCGCGTCAAAGCATTGTAAGCGAGCCGCGTCGTCGTTAACCTCGGCACACTGCTGTACCTCTTGCACCATGTCTAAAGCATACGCATTATTGCTCACGCAGAGTAAAAGCAAGGCCGATTGCGTAGCGATTGCTAGGCTACGAAGAAGAGATTGAGGTGCTTGCATATTGGGCTCCTTTAATGGCTATGTAACGGTGGTTACCGATTAGGCACCGCTTAGTGTTTGGATGATCGAAACAGGGCAACTTTACCACGATCCGCTATTTTGCATAGAGGCCCAAGGCTCGGCGGGTGGAAGTGCATCGCCCCGTTGCAGCAGTTCAACAGAAATACCATCTGGCGATTTAACAAATGCCATGCGCCCATCGCGAGGGGGACGGTTAATCGTAATACCGGCCGCTTGGAGTTGCGCGCACAGCGCGTAGATGTCATCTACTCGGAATGCCAGATGCCCAAAATTTCGGCCACCCGAATATTGTTCTACATCCCAATTGTAAGTGAGTTCAAGCAAAGGGGATGAGTGACTAGCCACTCGGTCTAAGTCATTGGGCGCGGCCAAGAACACCAGCGTAAAGCGGCCTTGTGGATACTCTTTACGACTCGTTTCCACTAAGCCTAAGCAATCACAAAAAAAGTGGGTGGCCGCGTCTAAGTCCGCAACTCGAATCATGGTGTGTAAATACTGCATAGTGAGGTAGGCTCTGTGTAAGCTAGTTGTCGACCACTCGGCCGTTATGTATTTTGCAACCACTGTGCGGCATCAATGGCGTAGTAACTTAAAATGGCGTCAGCTCCAGCGCGCTTCATGCTCGTTAACGCCTCAAGCACAACGGCTTGTTCGTTTAGCCAACCTTGTTGAGCAGCGGCTTTAAGCATGGCGTATTCACCGCTTACTTGATATACAAATGTGGGCAAGCCAAACTCTTGTTTGATTCGGTAGACGATATCCAGATAGGGTAGGCCAGGCTTGATCATTACATAGTCGGCCCCCTCGTTGATGTCTAAGCGTACCTCATGTAGGGCTTCGTTGCTGTTGGCTGGATCCATTTGATACGTATACTTGTCGCCACCCGCTAAATTTTCAGCCGAGCCCACTGCGTCGCGAAAGGGCCCGTAAAATGCCGATGCATACTTGGCCGAATAAGCCAATACTTGAGTGTTAATGAAACCATGGCTTTCGAGAGCGTGGCGAATCTTCGCTACGCGTCCATCCATCATATCGGATGGAGCCACAATGTCGGCTCCAGCGCGCGCGTGGGAAAGCGCCTGTTTAACAAGCACTTCGGTAGTGGTGTCGTTAAGCACATAACCGTGCTCGTCAATAATGCCGTCTTGCCCGTGGGTGGTAAATGGATCTAGCGCAACATCGGTAATCACGCCCAACTCGGGCAATTGCTCTTTAATTGCCCGCACCGTCCGTTGCGCAAGTCCTTCTGGATTGTAAGCTTCTTCTGCGAGTAAGGATTTTTGACGAGTACTGACTACGGGAAACAAAGCTACCGCTGGAATACCCAGTTCGTATGCGAGGCGACACCTCTTCACGATCAGATCAATAGATAGACGCGACACGCCTGGCATCGACGGTACCGCTTCCTGACGGTTGTCGCCCTCGCATACAAATAAAGGCAAAATGAGGTCACGGGACGTCAATTCAGTTTCGCGCACGAGGTTGCGCGCAAACACGGCTGCGCGCGTGCGGCGTAATCGGGAACTCGGAAAACGTCTATTCATCGCTGTTCGCTCAGCTAGCAGTTAAGGGGTAACAGGCTCCGCAGTGTAACAAACGCATTAGTAGCCGGCGTCAATAATTTCTTGAATAACGCGCCGTCCGCCTACGCGCGGCATTTGGTCCATTATAAAGTCCGCACGCTGATTCAAATAGTCGCTCGGGTTGGCTGGGTCGGACCTTGACGGCGTTGGCAAACTTGCTGCAATTAGCGCGGCTTGGCGCGGACTTAGTCGTTTCGCACTTATACCAAAGTAGTACTGGCTAGCCGCTTCAATCCCAAACACCGACGTGCCAAACTGAGCAAAGTTAACGTACAGTTCAAGGATACGCTCTTTAGACAAGATGAGCTCCATCCATAAGCTCAGCCAAGCCTCCAAGCCTTTACGCGCTAAGCTTCGGTCTGGTGTTAAAAACAAATTCTTGACCGTTTGTTGGGTTACCGTACTCGCACCCCGCGAAAATCCTTTATCGCGCTCCGACAATACTAATTGAATCTGTTTAAAATCCAAGCCAAAGTGCGTGGGAAACTGCTGATCTTCAGAGGCCAAAACGGCATTCGGGAAATACAAGCTTACGTCTTCAATATTCACCCACTGATGACGAATATTGCGGGTGTTATTGGCTTTATTCATTTCAATAAAACTGCTTGTACTCGGGTTAACCCACCGCAGTGCAAACATCGGTAAAGCCGAGACAAAGCACAGCACCAAAACACCACAGACTAACCATCGCAGTATGCGTTGGCTAATGCTAAGTGGCTTAAGTTCGGATAACCTTGGTCCGAACTTGTTGCTCGATTTTGAGCGTCTTGTACTGCGCATCATCAACTCGCCCCTAAAAAGGCGTTACTCGCAGAACTTCTTCAATGGTCGTTTGCCCGTTGGCCACTTTTACAGCACCGCTATGTCGTAGTGCGAGAAGACCATCTTGCTTGGCTTGTCGTTTCAGGCTTTGCAGGTCGGCACCTGGTGTTATTAGAGATTTTAAGGGCTCAGTCATTTCCATCATTTCATATAAGCCAATTCGTCCTAAAAAGCCGGTTTGACGGCACTCGATACAGCCAACGGCCGCGTGCGTATGGGAAGGCACTAATTTCTCGTCGCCAATAAACTGCTGCCATAGCGTGGGGTCTAAGGTGGTGGGCTGTTTACAGTGTGGGCACAGCGTGCGTACTAAACGTTGCGCCATCACGCCCAATACCGTTGCGCTAATTAAGTAAGCCGGCACGCCCAATTCAAGTAATCGAGTAACGGCTGAGGGAGCGTCATTGGTATGCAGAGTGGACAATACCAAGTGGCCAGTGAGCGCAGCTTGAATCGCCATCTCAGCCGTTTCAATATCACGAATTTCGCCGATCATCATAATATCGGGATCTTGGCGTAACAACGCTCGCACCCCTGACGCAAAATTAAGACCAATCGCGCTGTGCACTTGAATTTGGTTAAACCGAGGTTCTACCATTTCGATAGGCTCTTCGATGGTACACACGTTCACTTCGCTGCTGGCGAGTTTGCGCAAAGTAGAATAGAGCGTGGTGGTTTTGCCCGAGCCGGTAGGGCCCGTAACCAAAATAATGCCATTGGTGTGACTCGTAAGGCGGTGCCACAACGAAAGCTCGCGATCACTCAAGCCAAGTTCTTCAAAGCTGCGTTGCAGTACTTCAGGGTCAAAAATCCGCATCACCATTTTCTCGCCCATGGCCGTGGGTACGGTGGACAAACGGAGTTCGATATCGCGATTATCGGGTGTGCGGGTTTTTAGTCGACCATCTAAGGGGCGGCGTTTTTCGGCGATGTCCATGCGCGCTAAAATTTTAAAGCGGCCGATGATGGCCAGCATCACATTGGGCGGCACTTGGTATGCATGATGTAAGACTCCGTCAATCCTAAAACGGATCTCGCCCACGTCTCTGCGCGGTTCAAGGTGAATATCACTGGCACGCTGCTCGTAGGCATACTGCAGCAACCAATCCACCACTTGCACAATGTGATGGTCTTCCGCATCGAGCTGACCTTGCCGCCCAAGTTCAACCATTTGCTCTAAGCTTTGTTGAATCGAGCTGCCGCCGCCCTGCGCCGATAACACCGAGCGGCTAATGGATTTGGCGAGCGAGTAGAATTCGTTTTGGTAACGGTCTATCTCGGTTGGATTAGCAAACACAATCTCGATAGGTTTGCGAATTAATGCAGACAGCTCGTCGCGCCAAGGCGTATCAATGGGGTTCTTACACGCAATGGTTACTCCGTTGCCGGACACATCAAGGGTTAAAATACCGTTCTGTTTAGCATACTGCGCCGAGAATACGGTGGTGGCCGAGGCAATATCGATCTTGAGCGGATCGATATGGGCGTATTTAATTGCCACTTGTTGCGCAAACCATTCGTACAGTTCTTCGTGGCTGATGCGCGTATTGGAGTCTGCGCGCGCAGGTAAATTTGCCGCTATGGCCGTTAAAGGGTGTTGGTCGCCCAAGTCCGTTAAATTTGCATCAATGCGCTTGGCTTCGGCCGCACTAATTTGCTTGTCTTTGAACAAGGCTTTTAAAACGGATTTGGTGGTAAAGCGTTCAATGCTCATAGATTCATGCGGGGGTTACTAGGTGGCCAAAAAATGCGCACGCGGCTAATTTTAAGTGCACACACTCTTCATGATGTTATGACAAGCAATGGTATGATTCCAGTTGTGTTTTATTAAACCGTTACTGTCATGCTACGAGTACTGCTTTTATTGTTAACCGTTGTTCTGGTTTGGATCTTGCTTTTCTCTAAATTTGAAAAACGCACCCGCATCCTTGTCTCAATTGCGCTTTTTGTTAGCACCATATTTATATTGTGGTTCGACAGTTATCTGTCGGCGCCGCGCAGCGATAAAATAGCCCTTAGCGACATAGAAGTGTGCGACCTTAACGTTAATTATAGCTACCGCACGAGCTACGACATCGAGCTCTGCTTAAAAAACAATCACCCCAGTGCGGTACTGCGCCGGGTCACGTTCGCGATCAGCGCTCAAGTGTGCGCTAGCGAAACGGAATGCACAAGTGTGCAAACTCAGAGCAAATCACGACCATTAGAGATACCCCCAGGTGAACAAGTTACATTGGTCGATAACATGATGTTTGATCAAGTGGCGGCCCTTACCAATGCACGGGTTGTACAAGGCGTGGCCAAAGCGCGCGGTTTTCCGAGTACGGATGACGTGGTGAACGCCGACCAAATTGTCTGGAGCATAGAGCTACTCACACTAAGAGCCATCTAGTGGTTTAAAACTGCACAGCTTTAGTTAATGAATCAGCAGATCCTAATCACCATCATCAAGCTCATGTTCCTAGTGCTTGTGGGTGCCTTTGTGTACATTTTAATCAAGGGCGCCGCACAACCCGATATGCACAGCCGCTTAGTCGGTTCAGTGGAGTTGGCAGTGCAGCCAGAGTTTGCCAACATCGCGCCGGGCGAAACAACGCTGCGTAGAGTGAACGGTGCGCCTACCTGGGTAACTCGCGTAGACGCATCTTTATTGGCACAGATGGGTGAGGTTCCTACGCAACCGAACACCGCGGCGTGTGCACTGCAAACGGGTTTGTGTTTTTTAAATGCGCGCACGTCGGTCAGTGGCATCTTGTTCACTTATACCGACACGGCTCCGCCCCAATTGGCTAGCTCAATCCCTTGGTTTGGGGGTTATGTTGATCCAAATAATGGCAATGTATTTGACCGTTTGGGTCGAGCTTATGCGCTCAACGAGTCGGTGCCGGCGGCAATGCAAGCACTGCAGTTTTAACGCCGCCGCTTAAGCACTTGTTGCACACGCGTCTTTAAGCAAGCATCTTTGCCTAGTTTAACCAAACCAAACTAGGGGTTGTTCATGTAACAACGCAGCCTGTTCGCGC
>CAYGNS010000071.1:7896-8380 GCA_964351295.1 uncultured Gammaproteobacteria bacterium | reverse complement strand
AAGTACAAGACGAGTAACACGATCAGAATCGGCATTCCAAGCGACAGCGTAATCGCGAGTATAGCGATAGTGGCCTCCGCCCCGCCCATCCCTTGGGCACTAATATTGATGCCAGACAACAGCTTGTTGCCCAATTCTTGTTCGAGTTTCGCCCGCTCTTCGTCATTGAGCTCAGCAAATTCAGCTTGGATGCGCTCGGCAACGCGGTCACCCAGAGCATTGCGGATCTGCTCTATGAAATCTTCAGTATTATTGGTTGCTGTACTTACGGTCGTTCCATCGCCGCCAATTCTAACCACTACGTCCTTTTCAACAATCTCCTCGGCTTGGGCTATGGCTGGATTAACCGCCATTACGCTCAACGCCAGTGCGAAAGCCAAAGTTAAGTGTTTCATCTTAATTCTCCTTAAAAATGTTCAACAGGTCGTTTTTGTCCTGTCTAAGTAGTTGGATGCAATAGAACCGCACTTGGATTCAACAATGC
>CAYGNS010000071.1:0-7886 GCA_964351295.1 uncultured Gammaproteobacteria bacterium | reverse complement strand
ATTTTTACACAGGCTTCGATCAGACTTTTGGTAAGTTTTGCAAGAAAGCCACAACTTTATCGCCAAAACCCGCGGTCGAAATCATTTGTACACCAGAACCCGGCTTGGATAAGTCGGGGGTTGAGAACCCATCCGCGAAGACACTTTGCATCGCGTTCCACACATTCTTTGCCTCGTCTTTCATGCCAAAGCTGTATTCCAGCATCATCGCCATCGAACCGATCATCGAATAAGGATTAGCGATGCCCTGCCCCGCAATGTCGGGTGCCGAACCATGTGACGGCTCATAGTAGGCTTTGCCCGCCTCGCCAAGACACGCTGACGGCATCAAACCTAAGGAGCCCAGAATTCCACCACCTTGATCACTCAGAATATCACCGAACATGTTTTCCATTACCATCACATCAAACTGAGTGGGGTTTAAGCACAACGCGGTAGCCGCTGCGTCCACTAGGTTGTGCACCACTTTAACGTTAGGGAAGTCAACCGCGACCTCTTCCACAATCTCGTTCCACAATACGCTCGACTTCAATACATTGCTCTTGTGGATGTTGTGCAGGACACCTTTGCGTTCGGCGGCTAATTCAAACGCTTTAATCAGAATATTGCGGATTTGATCTTCGTCGTACTCAAGGGTTTCTCGCACATAACGTTTGCCCGCGGCATTGATGCCAGCCTCCTTGGCGCCAAAATACAGTCCGCCGACCAATTCGCGCACCATGATCATGTCGATGCCTTCGCCAATAACTTCCGCTTTGAGGGGGGAAAAATGGCTTAAAGATTTGGGCAGGTAAACGGGCCGATAATTGGCATAGGTATTCAAGCGCTTTCGCAGTGGCAGCAAAGCTCCGCGTTCAGGCTGTTGATCCACAGGTATTTGCTTCGATTTTTCGTGGTCTAGGCCAATAGGCCCTTTCACTACGGCATCGGCGCGGTCCACCAATTCTTGCGTTTCTTGAGGAAAAGCCGAGCCATGGGTAAACCAAGCTCCGGCACCAAACGGCGCTGCAACGAGATCAAACTGCACGGAATTGCGCGCTTCAACGGCGCGCAGCACTTTCACGCCTTCGGCCATAATTTCCGGGCCAATTCCATCGCCTTCCAGAATTGCTATCGTATATTTTTGTATCACTGTATGATTTTTAAGTTAATTCACGTGGCGGCAAATTCTATCTGATTTAACCAATGTTGCGTAGCATCAATCATTCCGATTGCACGATTCTCTAGATTGCCTCACCATTACGCTTACACTATTAGGTTAACCCCTTTCACCAACGTGAGCCACACAATGGAAACTCAATTTTTTCTCGCCACTGTTTTTAATCTAGGACTCAATCTCCTGTATACGTTGCTCGCGTTATTAGTCGGCGTGGTGGCACTTAGGATCGTAGACCATCTGCTCCTCAAGGATGTAGACATTCAGGAGCAGTTGCAAAAAGGCAATGTGGCAGTGGCTATTTTTGCCTCCACTATTTTGCTATTTGTTGCAGTGATCGTATCCTTTGGGCTCAAAGGTTAAGTATTAGCAATTCTATGCGGACTCTGCTCGGCAGTATTTTTGCTCTATTCGTATTGCTCGTGCTACTCGAGTCGGCTATGCACGCTGCACAATGGCAGGACCCCGCCACGCAAGCCTTACTCGAACAAGCACAACAAGCTGAGAACACACCGTTAACACGCGCTGCCTTAAAAGCTCAGCTTAAGCACGAACAAAAGCAAATTCAGAGCGGAAAAATGCGTTCGATTGCCTCAAACGAGTCTCTGTCGCAACGCGAGCTAGACATTAGTTTTGCCAAGTTACCAAACGAGCGCCGTTTCTATTCCTACTCTTGGAGCGACTCGCTGGGCAATATTTTGGCCTTGACTGCTGTCGGGTTGGATGGCAACCCGTATTTTGCAAACAGCTATTTGTTAGGTTTTGTTCCATTTTCGCTCGACAACGCATGGCAGCCTTTGGCGCTCATTAGCATGCGTAAAACTTATATGTTTGATCACGAGCAACATGGCGCTGAGTATGAGGACGTTTGGCAAAACTCGAAACAAGCCTACGTGCACAGTCACGGCGATTGCGAAGATCACGCGCTGCTCCTTGCCGATTGGCTACTGGGACTGGGTTACGATGCGAGGGTTGTGGTAGGGGAAACCTCCGACGGTGGTGGCCATGCTTGGGTTGTTTTGTTCTCAGGCACGAACACGTATGTTCTAGAAGCCACCTCTAAACGTGCCCCTAAATCGATAAACGATTTTTTACTCGCAGATCGAGCCCTTGCCTATCATCCCTATCTGCAATTCAATCGCACGCAGATGTGGGAAAACACGGGTAGCGTGCTCACCACTGACTACCAAGACGCAAAATGGGTAGAGCGGTCAGAATTTATTCAGTCGCTAACGAGCGATGGTGCGACTAACCCTTAATGGACTGACCGCGATGCGAACGCGTACTACTTAAGTTCGCGGCGGCTGACCACAACTCCATTGCGATCCGCGTAAACCCAGTCTCCGCTATTAATTGTGTGCCCCGCAAACGTAACCGGTACATCGAGATCACCGATACCACGCTTATCAGTCTTAATGGGATGAGTATTCAGAGCTTTTACGCCCAAAGGTAAAGCAGCAATTTCATCACAATCTCGGATACAACCGTTGATCAGCAAGCCGGCCCAGCCATTTTTAACGGCGTTGGCGGCCAACATATCGCCTAAAATCGCTCGACGCAACGACCCGCCCCCATCCATGACGATCACGCGACCGTGACCGGGTTCATCCAACAGGGCTTTAACTACCGAATTGTCCTCAAAGCACTTAATGGTCACAGCAGGGCCAAAAAATGCGGTCTTGCCACCATAGTCCTTAAACACCGGATCGAGCACCAAGACATCATGGGGATATTGATCGCAAAGGTCTGGAGTAGAAAGCATAATAGAATCCAATGTTAAAAATGGTCTAAATTTGCGGCTAAGTACTGCGCCGCGGCGTGCGTACGTTGACATGGTCAAAGGGACAATGTCGGCAAGCATTTCCACAACAACGTCCCCGGCATAAATGGTATTCCTCGGTGAACACCATCAGGCCATTTTCCCAGTAATAATGTTCGTTTTCGCGTAACTCGGGGATCGGCCACCGACGCCCTACCGCGCTTACACTCATTGAACTCGCGTTCAATCCGTCAATCTTTTTCATGCTGATCTCAATGACTGCTCAACTATACTCGTTGCTTGGTCGGCCGCTATCATACCGAAATTACGTCAAGGCATCGACCACACTTTACACGCGAGTCTAAGACTTGAAAGGCCGTGCGTAACAGAGACTAATGATTTGCTCAATGTTCAACACGCGTTGAAAATATTGACAATCATGCCACATTTACCGAAACTGCTCGCGTCATCGTCAACCCACAACTCGATCGCTTGCTATGTACTCACCAGGTCAATTATTCAGAAACGCCCTAGCCGAAAGCTTACCCCTACAAATTGTTGGCACAATCAACGCGTACACGGCTCTCATGGCGACAAAAATTGGTCATCAAGCCATCTATATTTCAGGTGGAGCCTGCGCAAATGCCTCTTATGGTTTGCCCGATCTCGGCATAACCAGCATGAATGATGTGCTCGAAGATGCTCGCCGCATCACCTCTGCGGTCAGCACCCCACTCCTTATCGATATTGATACCGGCTGGGGCGGTGCCTTCAATATTGCCCGCACGATCAAGCAATCAATCCAAGCCGGCGTAGCAGCCGTACATATGGAAGACCAAGTCGCACAAAAGCGCTGCGGCCACAGACCTAATAAGGAAATTGTGAGCTGCACCGAGATGGTGGATCGAATTAAGGCGGCGGTCGACGCTCGCAACGATGAGGCTTTTTTTATTATGGCGCGCACCGACTCCTATGCACTCGAAGGTTTGCAAGCATCGATTGATCGCTCCGGTGCCTATTTGGAAGCTGGAGCAGACGGTATTTTTGCCGAGGCGATGGCCTCTCTGAGTGACTATAAAGCGTATCATGAGCAACTCAATGCACCGCTTTTAGCGAATATGACGGAATTTGGAGTATCCCCCTTGTTTGGCAAGGAGGAACTCGCCGAACAAGGGGTTAGTATGGTGCTTTACCCCCTAACCGCGACGCGCGCGATGAACAAAGCGGCCGAAACCGTCTATCGCGAGGTGCTCGAAAAAGGCCATCAGCGAGATGTTGTTAATCTCATGCAAACGCGTGAGGAACTCTATGCCTATTTGGATTACCACAAGTATGAGCAAACTTTAGACGCGCTATTTTCAAATCAATAGCTCTATTCACACCAACTTTCAATGATAAGACAGCGCGAACGGATTACAGCAACCGCATAGCGCCAAAAATTAATCAGGACAAAAACAAGGAATAACATGGCGGCAGACAACAAATTAAGCGGCGCAGGTTTGCGTGGACAAGTAGCAGGACAAACAGCGCTTTGTACAGTGGGCACCCAAGGCTCGGGGCTCAACTATAGAGGCTATGATGTCGACGACTTAGCTGAGCACTGTATTTTCGAAGAAGTCGCGCATTTGATCTTAAAAGGTCATTTACCGACTCGAACGGAATTGAGCGCTTACCAAACCAAACTTGCGAGCCTACGGTCGCTTCCCGCAGCGCTTAAAACGACGCTCGAGCTTATTCCAAGTACGGCGCACCCCATGGACGTAATGCGCACGGGTGTATCAATGTTGGGCAATTTGGAGCCAGAGCAAACGTTTGCACAACAGGCCGACGCAGTTGACCGAGTGCTCGCGTTGCTGCCCGCGATAGTCGTGTACTGGTACCGGTTCACCCATGACGGTGTGCGCGTTTCCACGGACACGCAAGCCGCCACAATCGGCGGACACTTCTTGCATATGCTGCACGACCGTGCCCCGTCGGCTTTGCACGAACAAGTAATGAACGTATCCCTAATTCTTTATGCTGAGCATGAATTTAATGCTTCCACGTTTAACGGACGAGTGGCGGCTTCAACCCTCACCGACATCCATTCGGTGATTACCGGAGCGATTGGGACTTTACGCGGACCATTGCACGGCGGTGCGAATGAAGCAGCCATGGAAATGATTCAACAGTGGTCTAGTGCTGACGAAGCCGAAGCGGGAATTTTGGCCAAACTAGCCAACAAAGAATTAATCATGGGCTTTGGTCACGCAGTCTACAAAGAGCGTGACCCCCGCAATGCGATCATTAAAAAGTGGTCAAAAGTGTTATCTGAAGAAGCCCCTAGTGCCACCTTGTACGAGGTATCAGAACGGTGCGAAGCCGTAATGAAGCGCGAAAAAGGGATGTTTTGCAATGCCGACTTTTTTCATGCTTCGGCTTATCATTTTATGGGTATACCGACCGGCTTGTTTACGCCCATTTTTGTTATGTCTCGCGTCACGGGCTGGGCAGCACACGCATTTGAGCAACGTGCCAACAATCGTATTATACGCCCCAGTGCTGAATATATTGGCCCAGCGCATAGGGTGGTACCCAACTTAGACGCGCGCTAGTAACGTCTCTGTACAGACAATGCAGTGGGTTAAGCCTTACCCAACATTCGAATGCCTATCGAAGTCATTACAACCAACAGAGCCAAACCCAATAGAGCCAGAATACGATCAAGATAAGCCACCCCAGTCCATTGTAAATAGTGCCAGCGGTAAGCGCGGTTAATCCAGCGGGTATCTGGCCCGCTTTGGGTAATGGTTAACGTGGCTGAGTGCAGCTGCATGGCGACTTGAGTATCGCTTAGGAAAGTCCAGGGCTCTGCCGAGTTCTCCAACATCGTCGATGCTGCCGGCTGCCACTCGCCTGTTGTGCCATATCGAGCTGGCCACTGCGTTTGCGCGTCACGTATCACAATCTCGGCTTGAACTCGGCTCAACTCTGGTATTGCCCGCCAAACGCCTTCTGACGGTACGTACAGACTGTGCGCCGCTAGCTCCGTATCAGCCAAAGGCAGGAGCGCTCCATCCGCATCGCGGGGATACGCGCTCGCGACGCCCGCCCGCAACACATGTAAGCCCAATTTGGTGCGGATTAAAGTTAACCCAGCCGCGTCATTGCTTGGAATGGTCAGATATTGAAGACTAGCCAAGTCTGCGGGCGTTAGTGGATAGGTTCTTACACCGAGCTGATGAAAAGCATCGGAATAACTCGGCTTAACGAGAAACACCACGGCGGTGCCTGCCCAAACCAAGAGCGGCAAACACATAAGCCATCCGAGTATACGATGCAGTCGGCGCATGGTTAGGAGCAATACTGAGCCGCTAAGGTGTTAACACTTAAGTACGCGAGGCAATGAACATCGCGTCAAAAATCAGAACCTCGGCCAATCCCACAATTAATCGGTTAAGTCTGCAAGAAACGTCTCGATTCGTTTAGCGTTTGCACCGATATCACTCGCTCCTACCCGTGAGACCGAACGCATGTCAACTAGACTACGCTCGCCATCAGCAGTAACTCGAACAACAACATCATCTTTAAAGCCCCACAGCATGGTCGTTGCGGTCGCTTCAATAATGCCCAGCTCTGAGTTTTGTGCAGCGACCTCCCAGCCACGCTGTTGTACTAATTGTAGGCTTCTTTCAAACGCCTCTAGGGCCGAAACCTCAAGGACTAATGTTTTCACATTTGGATACGCCAACTGTTGCGGTTCAATGTTCTCAGTCGGATATGCCAGTGGATTTGCATCGGCGCCGCGCAGTTCCGCAATAGCATTGAAACTAGGCGGGTTTTGCACGTCGGTCGAAATATTGTGAATGGGCGGTAGGCTACGAATCTGCAGCATTTGATTACCTAAAATTAAAATAGGCAGTATGCACAACATCGAGGCAAAGCGTCCGGCTCTAGCCAACTCAGGGGCTGATTTGCGCCATACAAAGCCGACGATTGTACCGACTAAAAACACAGCTACCGCCAACATTGCACTATATCCGATCAGATCAAAGGCTGTTCTGAAATGGATGAGTCCAAGACGCGTGGCTAAAATAGACAAAGGAAACGTGAACAGCGCAACGGCGCCGAGTACTCGAAATAGGGTCGCTAACATAATCTGCTTGGGCTCAAAAGTAGTGGAAAGTTCTATATTATTTAAAGATTAAACTGTAATGGCTTAGACATTCAAATTGCGTCATTTTCTAGGCCATATTTAAGAGAGACGGTGGTTCGCGCAATGCGGACAGCCGTTGCAGCCTACCAGACAGTTTTTCGGTGAGCGTATACTCTAAACCGTGTAACAGTTCATCTGCGATATCAGGTCGATTACACACCAACAACATATCACACCCCGCAGCGAGTGCCTGTTCCGCTTGCCGTACCACCGAATAGTCCCGTAAAGAATCGATAGCACCCTGCATGGTTAAATCGTCGCTAAACACCACGCCTGTAAAGCCAAGTTGATCTCTGAGCACCTCCTGAATCCAGTACTTCGAAAAAGTTGGAATGTTGGCATCGCAAGACTCAAACAGCACGTGCGCCGTCATCACGGCATCCAATTCCTCTACAAGTTCGCGATACGGCCATAAATCATGCTGATCGAGTTCAGTACGAGCGCGTGCATCAACGGGCAAGCAAGCATGCGAGTCGCCGCTCACCCCGCCATGTCCCGGAAAGTGCTTCGCAACGCAAATCATACCAACTGAATGCATACCATCGATATAAGCCCCTAATAATTCAGTAGCCACGGTGGGGCTAGCATGAAAGCTGCGATTGCCGATTACCTCATTGGCCTGACTGTTTACATCAAACACCGGCGCAAACGAAAAATCGATCCCCACCGCTAGTAATTCGCTGGCCATCAACCGCGCCGACTCATAAGCGTGTATCGGTGCCGTGTGCTTATTGCGCTCCCAAGCTTCACCAAAACTCGCTGCGGGTGGCAACTCG
>CAYGNS010000070.1:1082-8435 GCA_964351295.1 uncultured Gammaproteobacteria bacterium | reverse complement strand
ACAACATGTTCCTGCCCCACGACTTCGGAAAAAGATTTAGGGCGCCACTTACGGGCAAGAGCAAGATAAGCCATGGTTAATGTGTTCTGAGTCCGTTTTTAGAGTGTCGGGATTGAAAGACTGGTTCATCCGATCAGGTCTACTATAATGCCGCGGAAATCAATGGAGCATCGCAACACGAAATAGGCTGATCTTGAGTAAGATCGATCTTGAATCAGACACGAGCATAGAACCTGCGCCTAAAATTAACTACCCACGTCGTTCATTAACAATTGATGGTTAACTAATAAAATTACGGGTTGTGATTCAGCTTTGTTTGCATAGCTCGCGGCTAGATCAGGGCTGGATAAGTGCTATTGATCGCACGCAGATTCTGACGAACAACTATTGAACAACTGTCGAATAACAAATCACCAACAAGCGAATAAAATCAACCACAGAATAGTTGAAAGACGACGACGATAAACCTGATCACTGCACTCGAATTACTTGCTACGGCTGCTCCCTTCCAGGCCTGACCGGGTTCACGAGCTATCGCCACAATGGAGACTTACCGTCGCCGCGTTGCGATTATAGCCGAGCATAGTTGGATCGACCATGTTTAGACCCAACAAAGACAAAATAAATGCGCGCATTGCCCGCAAGCGCGAAAGGTTGAACAAAAAGTCGTTACACTTTACCTTAAGGTAACATGACTCACCGGCCATCCGCATGACAGACAATCCAAGAATCTACCAAGTAAGCGAACTCGCCAACGAGATGCGCAATTTGCTGGAAATGTCCTACGCCAGTGTCTGGATCGAAGGCGAGCTATCCACACTCAGCAAACCAGCCTCAGGCCACCTGTACTTCACAATAAAGGACGACGAAGCACAAATACGCTGTGCCATGTTTCGCAACCAAGTGCTGCGCTTACCCTTCACACCCGAAGTGGGCGAACAAGTAAAAATAAAAGGCAAACTGTCGATCTATACTGCCCGAGGCGATTTGCAATGCATCGCCCAATCGATGGAAAAAGCAGGCGAAGGCGAGCTCTTCAAAGCATTCGAAATGCTCAAGCAAAAACTGTCACAACAAGGCCTGTTTGATCACGCGCGTAAGCGCAGTCTGCCCCAATATCCGCGCAATATCGGGGTTATTAGCTCGCCTTCTGCTGCGGCACTGCAAGACATTCTCGCCACATTGAAACGGCGCTGTCCTGGCATACCAATCACGCTTTACCCATCACTGGTACAGGGCGATAAAGCGTCTGAACAACTTATCGCCGCGATCAAGTTAGCGAATGAAGCACAACGCTCAGACGTGCTAATTTTGGCGCGTGGGGGTGGCTCAATCGAAGATCTGTGGGGCTTTAATAACGAGGCGCTGGCGTTCGCCATTGCCGAGTCAGAGATTCCCATTATCAGTGCCGTAGGTCACGAGGTGGATTTCACCATCGCTGACTTTGTCGCTGACTTGCGGGCACCTACTCCAACGGCTGCCGCAGAATTAGTGGCTCCTGACTTAGATAGCCTACAACAGAAACTTCTGTCAGCACGGCATCGCTTGCTACGTCAAACGCAGCGGGTCCTTGAAAATTACACACAAAACGTCGACGCGATCAGTTATCGACTAGTGCATCCAGCTACGCGAATTCGCAATAGCAAAGAGCAGTTGCAACGACTCGGAGACGCGTTGAATAGACAATTTAATCAACAATTTTCGTTGCAACATAACCGACTGCTAGGACTTGGCAAAAGATTAAACCCACAAATACTGCGTGACCGCGTTACAATCCGTGAGGATGAACTTGGGCGAGCAAGCCAAGCTTTGTGGCGCACCGCCCAACGACAACTGAAGCACCATCAAGAGCAACTTGTGCATGCGGGCGAGAGTCTAAATTTGGTTAATCCCTTGGCAACCCTCGAGCGTGGTTATTCGATAACACGCGACGACCAGCAGCAAATCGTCCGGTCAGCATCGCAAAATTTGCTGGGTAAAGTCGTTTCTGTACAACTTAAACAGGGCCGTCTTGAATGCCATGTTGAAAAAGTGCTCGAGTCATGATGCCGCGTTTTATCAATGCCTATATGAAATTGCCTGCCTCGATGGGTATCTGCTTGCTCTTCTGTAGCGGTACACTAAGCTTAACCCCAAGCCTCACACTAGCGCAGCAAATTGCTGCAATAGAGCCACAATCCGCCGAGGAGAATCTTGACGCTTTAGAACCGCCAAAATTTGATCCAACCAAGTTAGAGCTGCAGAGCCACGCCCCGGCCGTTATACACTTTGACGTTCCTAAAGCGTCAGCAGACCTGCCAGATGCACGCTTTGGTATCTTTGACCTTTTAGTCTTGGATAAACGCACGCAGTGGCAAATTGTGGTGGCGCTTGATGCGAGCATCGTCGCTGGTGACTATGTTATCTATTTCAATGATGATCAGGACGCGCCCCAAGGCAAAGCCATTCCGCTCACGGTTGTTGCCGACACTAGGTCGAACACTACCCATGACGCGTACCCAAATCTTGCGAGTGTCTTGGTCGTACAACCAACTTGGCCGCGCGCATTGTCGGCGCTCGACTTCCTAAACTCGGCAGAGCCCAATCTCCCATTCCGCGCGGCCATCGACCAACCTTTAGAGGCTATAAACACGCAGATTGAACGTATCCGTTTTACCTCGCGAAGGGCCACCGCCTTAACAATGACAGCCGAACCATTATCGACACTTATTGGGCAAAACCCAATAGAGGCGGTCGTGCCCTTAGTGGCGCCGAGCCAGGGAATCGTAACCAATATACTTGAAGTGCCGGATAGTCCAACCTTATTGATTCTGGACCATGGTCGCTCCTTAATCTCGCTATTTGCTTTCAACGGCAGCCCAGAAGTGTCGATAGGCTCAGGGGTTGCGCAAGGCCAGGTTCTGGCTAATATTCGAATATCCGCTTCAGACCGAGCATCGACACAGCCTGATTTTTTATGGTGGGCAAGCTTGAACGGCGCGATTATAAGCCCGCAACACTTTATGGATTGGCCTGCACGGTAGTGCAACCAAAAGATCCCATGGTTCCACACACGCCTCTTATCGGATATATATTGGTGGTATTAGCAACGGTATGGTCCTTCGCGTTAGCAAGTGAACAAAGTTCCACCAACAGTTCGCGCGACAACATAAAGTTTGTGACTCTTGACAGTAGCGACAGTCCAATTTTACTTGCCCACGCAGGCGATATAACGGAGGCCCAAGCGATATTGTTTATTCATGGCTCACCTGGTCGATGGGACGCGTTCGAAGACTATTTAAGCGATCCCACACTCACCGAACACGCCTTGCTCATTAGTTACGATCGGCCAGGTTGGGGCTTATCAAGCATTGCGGATGAGTCGGTTGGGAAATTTGCAGAGCAATCGGCTGCCGCGATTCGCATAATGGCAACGTACCCGCATAAGCGCTGGATTTTAGTAGGCCATTCTCTAGGTGCGTCGATTGCACCCCAAATTATGCTCGATGCGAATGAGCAGGGGCACACTGTCGACGCGCTGATACTGCTCGCAGGTTCTTTAAGTCCGGAACTGGGGAAAGCCAGGTGGTATAACCACGTTGCGAATACACTACTAGGACGACTACTACTAGGAACGAGTTTACGGCAGAGTAATCGCGAAATAATGCGCTTGCGTGACGAACTAATTGTGCTCACGGATCGCTTAGAGGGAGAGTCGCTCGCCACCAGCGTGACCATTTTGCAAGGACGACAGGACAAGCTTGTAGCGCCAGAGAATGCCAACTATGCGCAGCAACACTGGCCGAGTGTATTCAGACAACTCAACATAGAAATGATTGAAGATGCTGGCCACTTTTTACCATGGCGTAATCGTCAGCAAGTGATGACGACAATTCTCTCGCAGTTACGGTCGCATCCTTAGGTCATGAATAGATGCGTCACAAGGGGAAGACGTATTAACGTCGGTGACGATGATGTTTTCGACTAACCGCTTCCTTGTCGTGAAAGGGATTGTCGGCTGTTTTAAAGCTCAGACGCACTTTGGTGCCTACCATATTAAAGGCTTTCTCAAATGTATTAGACAAATATCGTTGATACGTGAGCGGTAGCTTATCTAATTGATTACCGTGAATGATCACGTGCGGCGGATTCATGCCGCCCTGATGCGCGAACTTAAGTTTAATCCGATGGTTACCAATCATTGGTGGATTACGCTTTTCTTCGGCTTCTTTAAGAATACGATTAATTTGGCCGGTGCCCATATCGGTCATGGCACTTGCGTACAATTTATCCACGTAAGGCATAACCCGATTAGTGCCTTTCTTATATTTGGCAGAGATAAACTCAATGGGCAAATTACCCATGTGTCCAAACTTTCGATCAATCTGTGTCTTGACCTGAGTTTTGTCGTACTCGCTCATCCCATCCCATTTATTCACGAGTATCATCAATGACCGACCGCTGTCGAAAACTAAGTTCAGCAAGCGATTATCTTGGTCCACTACCCCATCGCGAGCATCGAGCACCACCGCAACTACTTGCGCTAGCTCTACCGCCCGCAACGTTTTCATAACCGAAAAGCGTTCCACTCGATCGTCTATGCGTGATTTTTTACGCATGCCCGCGGTATCGATCAGAACGTATTCCTTACCCTTAGCCTTAAATGGCACAAAAATACTATCGCGGGTTGTACCGGGCATGTCATATACCACAACTCGATCTTCGCCCACCAAGGTATTTACCAGGGTTGACTTGCCAACATTAGGCCGACCCACAATGGCAAGTTTAGGTACTCCCGCTGGAATTTCGTAGGTCGACGCGGCCTCATTACTACGCGTTTGCGCCACGGCCGTATCAAACACCGTGGTCATCAGACGCAGCACACCATCGCCATTCTTGCCCGAAATCACATAGGGCTCCCCCAAGCCCAACTGATAAAAGTCAGATGCAACAACGCCGCGCTCCAGACCCTCTGCTTTATTGACAGCAAGATAAATGTTAATGCCTTCATGCACGCGTAACTGCTTGGCAATCGCAAAATCGTCTGGCGTTGCGCCATCCCGACCATCAACGATAAAAATAACCGCATCACTGTCCTGCAATGCGTGCTCAACCTGCTCGCGCATGAGAAGGTGTAACTCATCCTTATCGGATTCGATACCGCCCGTATCGACCACCCAATACGTATCAGCCCCGTGCCGACCTATGCCGACCATGCGGTCGCGCGTGACGCCAGGTCGATCATCCACTATCGCATCACGACTGCGCGTTAAGCGGTTGTAAAGCGTTGATTTGCCAACGTTGGGCCGCCCCACAATCGAGACGATGGGCTTAGCTACTTGCACCTGTAGATCAACATCTACACTATGTTCGGATTCATCCATGGGGTCTGGCACGCCAGAGTCGCGCTAACAGCGGTTTGTTAAAATAAGTTGAAGCCAGCGGTCGCGTTGCGGTACGAGAGCGACCACGGCCAATAGCATAAAATGCGATGCCGATAATAGTAAGGCAAAACGCTCTCCCGCAGCTTCTTTCTGCGACGACCGCTTGGCTTAATTATTAACGACTCAGCACGTTCACTGAACGTAACGCGCCATCGCTATCCATGAAGTACACCGTATCACCGTCAGCGATGGGTTCGCCAATAATATTGCGCGCACCTAAGCTATGCTTGCCCACGAGCTCACCATCACTTTTACGCAGAACATAGACCGTTCCATCACCGTCTGCGACCAAAACATAGGGGCCGATACTTGCGGGAGCCGAAGTAGAGAAACGTCGAAGTGCTTCCTGTGACCAGATCACCTCGCCTGAATCACGCGCGACCTGATGCACCACACCCTCTTTATCGCTTAAGTACAAAAACGCCGAATCAAACGCGATTGGGTGATAAGACGATACGCTACTACTCCAAGAGATACGCTGCTCGCGAATATTGAGTGAATGAGTGACCTCTTGGTACGAGCTCACGTAAATAGAGTCATCGACCAGTAAAGGCTTGGTATCGATATCCGCAAGCCGGTCAATTTCATTTGTTCCGCGTGGGAAGGAAATAGGGAAATCCCATAGCGCGCGCCCGGTCTTAGCCTCCAAGGCGGCCAAGGTTCCGTCAGAGAACCCTGCCACAACCACGCCTTGAAAGATCAGCGGCTCGGATTCGCCGCGTAAAGTAAGGCGCGGTAGTTGGCGGCTGATCGTCCAGAGCACCTCACCATCATACGCCGCGAGTCCATAAACACGACCATCACCGCTGCGTGCAACGACCGTTTCAGTGTCAATGACTGGACTGGCTAAAATTTCGCTGCTCAACTGCGCCTGCCAAGCCGTTTCGCCATCACTTTGATTAAGCGCATACACTTGACCAGCATTAGTACCCACAAGGACTAGACCGCCGCCCACACCGACGCCTGCGGTGATCGTTTCCTTTTTTAATCGACGATCCCAAATGACTTTGCCAGATTGGGCATCTACTTTAACGATGCGACCATTGGTCGCGGCCGCATAGATCGAAGTGCCCAACAATGCCGGAGATATAATAATGCCACCGGTATCACTGCCCGCACCAACGCCTAATTTCCAATTTTGTGCAAGGGACGTGGTCGATACGACCTTCGGCTTTACCGGCTTTTGCTCCTCTGCAAAAAAATCCGAGTCTTTACCGCTACTACCGCAGGCGAACAGAAGACTCGAGATAACGAGGAGTGCTGCAAGTTTGATGTAATTCATAATATTCTCTCTGGTTCGGATGCCATTCAAGCAACAGGCCTAAAGCGGGGTCCGCGCAGTTAGTTCGCTTAAGAGCTTTCGCTCGAGTCAGCGGCTTGCGCAGCGCGCACGCCATTTTGCTTTAACGTTAAAATGCGCGCATATCCCGCATCAGCCGGAGCTAAGGCCTCAATCGCAGACTCATAGCTCGCAATGGCCTGCTCTGCCTGCCCTAACTGCCCGTAAGCGTCTCCCATAATCTCAAGGTAATGCGAACCAAAGCCATCGTGCGCTTGCGTGTCAAGCATGTCGATAACGGCCTGTGCCTGATCTTCTTGCGATAGTAAAATTTTAGCCTTACGAATATTAGCCGCGTGCCATACAGCGTCTTCATCGGCCTTGGCTAGCACCCAGTCAAGGGCTTTGAGCGCAGCATTCGGATCCGTCACCGATAATTGCTTGGCTCGCAACAACATGGCCTTGGCCGCATAAGGTGTACCCGCATACTCCTCCGTGAGTGTCTCTACCTGCGCGGACACATCGGCCAATTCGGAACTCGCCGCCACTTCAAGCGCCTGTGAATACAACAACGACGCCTCCTCGGCTTGTTGCAGTTGGTGCTTACGATACTCGTCGTAGCCCCAGCTTGCGCCTAGAGCCAGCGCCTTG
>CAYGNS010000070.1:0-1072 GCA_964351295.1 uncultured Gammaproteobacteria bacterium | reverse complement strand
CCCACCAGCCCCGCCCTCGCCCCCGACGCCCCCTCCCCCACGCCCAACGCCAATTGCAATCGCCGGGCCGTTTTCACGAATCCAGCTTTTTACTCGTTCTTCTTGTTCTTCAGGGGTGAGAAAAATGTCGTCTGCCATAATATCTTTACTGTTTGAGTGTGCCCACATTGGGCTAATAAGTTGCCGCGATTATAGCGAATTAAGTAAATTAGTCACTGTATCTATCACATCATCGTTGGCGATACTAATCTGTTGAGTGTCACCTTGTGCAAGTTCTAACAACGATTTAGAGTTCTTGTGCTGTGCGGTATTGCGCACCGACCGCCACTCAGACTCGTTGATGGCTCGCAGTAGTTTAAGATTAACCAAATGGCTCTCAGCCTCGCTTGCACCAATAATAAGAGCGATAAAAGCGCCACTTTTATCGGCTTTCTTGAATTGATTTTTAAGCCCAGATTCGCCCATTGCCATAATGCACTTAACACCAGCATTTACGAGCCCGGCACGCAAAGTCATCGCCTGCGCGCGTGCGGTGCCATACTCCGAAATGATAAAAACAGACCTATCTTGTGCGATCGCACGGCCACCACTTTGCTCATCGAGCAACGTTATAAGTCGCTCCAGCCCCAAGCCAAAGCCAAAAGCGGGCGTGGCTTGCCCGCCTAACTGCTCCACCAGTCCATCGTAACGTCCGCCACCGCACACCGTTGCCTGGGCGCCGAACTCATCGCAAATAAACTCAAAAACGGTATCGTTGTAGTAATCCAAGCCACGCACCATCTTCGGATTAATCACGTAACTAATGTCTAACGCATCGAGATAAGTCTGCAGGTCACACAAATGTTGGCGTGAACGTTCCGACAAAAATGTCGTGATACTTGGCGCCTCACTCACAAGGGCTTGCGTGGCCGGAACTTTACTATCTAATATGCGTAGAGGATTCGAGTCCAACCTACGCACGCTGTCCTCGTCGAGCTCGTCGATACGGTCAAACAAATAAGCGCGAAGCGCTTCGCGATAGGCGCTACGGGATGTGGTGTCACCCAGATTGTTAATCTCCAAGCGCGTATTG
>CAYGNS010000069.1:1213-8447 GCA_964351295.1 uncultured Gammaproteobacteria bacterium | reverse complement strand
ATCCGAGCCAACAGCCTTAAGGAGCCGCAGGAGTTTAAGTTCCGCAATTCCTCGCTCAACAACGATTCCCAAAGCGGCGGCAATAACAATGGCCTCAATCAAGAAGAAGATCAGTCGATCTATCGCGAGATTGAAGACGCACTAAGCAAGATGATCCGATCACCCAATGAGTTTGCGGTGAGTCGCTATGCCAATAGCGTGACAATTAAAGCCAAACGCCCTGTTCTGCGCCAGGCACAAAACTACATTGAGCAGCTGAACTATATTTCTGGACGTCGCGTTAAGGTTCGCATTGATATCCACGACGTCGATTTAACCGCGCTGGGTGTTCGTCGTTTGGATTTTGCGATCGAAAATCTTTTGTCGGATGTGGAAGGGTTGGAAGGCTTGAACGCCAGCTTTTTCGTCAATTCACTGTCGGCCGCAGGCGTCGCTGAATCGGCGGCCGATCGAGCCATCCGGTTCAATGTAGACAACCCAGACCAAACCTTAAATGGCGCACAAGGCCTGATCCGACTGTTGCGTGGTAAAGGGGCTGTTACGACACGATCGTCTCGTGAGTACATCCTGAAGAATAATGAAGCGTATGAAGAGGTTAAGGCGCTCACCGAGCCCTACCAAGAGTCGGTGAGCTTTACGCAAACCCAGCTCTCTGAGACGACATCAACGTTAACCCCCACCTCATCCATTCAGTTTGCGCCCACAGGGACGGCTTTGCAGCTGCACCCTACCATTACAGATAGCCGCGTGTACCTGCGTCTTGCGATCGAGGATGCGGCGGTGCTTGGATTTAAGACGTTTGAGCTTGGGGACCCCAGCAATGGTGGTGTGCGCAACGAAGCGCCGCGCACCAGCTTGGATCTCGTCAAAATGTCGTCGGCTGTCGTGGATGGGGAGACCGTCGCTCTGTTGGGGGATGTGCGAAGCTTTCGTAGCCATACCACTGAGAACAACAGCGTCCTACCGATTATCGGTGACAACGTGGATAAGAATGAGCGGCGAACGCAAACCCTCTACTTCGTTTCCGTCAACATTCTAGATTAGTACCGCATCACGATGGCACGCCGCACACGACAAAGTCCAACCCTCCTGCCCGAGGCTAAAACGGGCCGAGAGATTCCGGTTGTACTCAATAGTAAGTACATCTCGATCGATGCATTGGTGAAAAAATCCGATCGCACACGCGAGTTGGCCAAGTTCGCGCGCGATAACGCCAGCAATTTTTGCTTATTCTCAGGCGAGACATTTCGCTGCTCACCGTATTTTGGGGTTTGCCTCGCAAGTCAGGTTGAGGAGATCTGCCAGGCGCATCGAATCAGCGGAATTCGAGTGGTCTCGCAGCACGAAAACTTCTTTTATGTTGCGACCGTAGAGCAATCTGGATTCGTTGAGAAAGAAGAAATTCTAGACATTGAAAGCGACGCCGCCAAAACGATGTGGTCTCAAGACATTGTGGCGCTTCGTTCTGTTGTGGGCGCCGAAGAGAGTGGCATTGAGGTCATTGATAATGTGCTCTATTTGGCGGGGCGACCCGTTAAAAACCACCTGTTTACGCAAGATACGAAAGCGTTCAGCGAGGCTGGGTATATTCACCCCAAGCGCAAACGCCAGATCGTCGCGTTAGCGATTCTTGGATTGATCGTGGTGGTCTCGCTCGTCTCGTACCTGCAGTATCGAGCGGCCGAAGAACAGAAGCGCTTGCAAGAACAAGCGCGAAAAATTCTGCCGAAGATTGGCTCCGATGACATTGTCCCGCAGTTACGGGTCTATGCCAGGTGGTTGCAAGACAATATGGACAGCTATGAGTACTACGGCGCGCAAACGATCACCATTAAGGACAGCATCGTTGACATAACGGGTCGGGTACGCAAAAACAGTTATGTGGAGTTTTATGAGCGCCACAAAGACATCAAAAAGCTGCCCGTCACCAATTTCGCCAACGAGACCTATCTGGACTTACAGCAAACGGTGCAAGCCGAGTCAAGTAATCCGTTTGGATTGAGCAAGTGGCGCTTGAACCTGGTCATCCAAGAGCACATCCCTAAAGCCGATAAGTTCGGTATGGAATTATACGACAACTACTTGACGGCCATTTATCCGGCGTCCTTGCGCTTAGGTCTTGGCTTTAGCGCAGCGCCTCCACCCATGAGCACAACCGGCATGGTGCAAGGTGAGTTGGTCTTAACCGGCCAGATGACGTCCCTCGCTGTTTTGTACGATATATCTAACATGATGATTGGTATCCCATCTTATGCCAGAGAGCTCACCATCGTAACACCTGATGATGAAAGCAAACCCCCAACATTTACGATGAAAATCGTAATGAGCGGACGGAGTTAAACCCTATGAACAAAACCACGATTCTTACGATTGCGATCACTGTGGCACTACTGTGCCCTCTCTTAGTCAGCGCTCAGGAAGATCCTGTTGAAGCGCAGCGCCAACGAAATGCGGCCTTAGAAGCGGTGTCACCGGTGCTTGAACGTGAGGAGAATTACGTTCCAACGCCGGCCGAGCAGATCGAAGCGCAGTTTGGGGCGGTTCGTCGCAACGCGGTGCTGATCAATGAGATTCTCGAAGACATCTCGAAGATGGGCGATCAAGTTGAACAAGCGACGCTATTGACGCAGTTAAATCCTGATTCGCTGTCAGTGATTCGAGAGCTCATTGAGCTGGAAAAGAAGCGCGTCGAGTCGTTTGGTCAATCGATACCGCTGCCCGCGACAGCGACACCCGCGAGTGCGGTGGTAGAGCCAGCGCCTCGGCCGCTCTTTTCCCCTAAGGACAAGGAAGTAACCGTCATGATGGTGCGACCCTACACGTCTGACGATAAGCCCACGAAGGTGATATTGCGTGTGGGTGAGGGCACGCCCAAGGCTTATTTCGTAGGCGAAACCGTCGCGATTGCCGGACGCGACTATGAAGTGCGTCGTGTCGACGATATTGGCCCCAATCCAAAAATCAAAGGTCGATCGCTGTACCGGATCGAATTAGTCCATGGCACAGACCGTCGCCTGATTGAGTGGTAAGTGATGGCAAACGATTTTGACGATTATGAAGGCAACGGTGTGTATCAGGTCCGTGACACACTAGAACCGAACTCGAGCGTGCTGGAGCGTGCTCGCTATGGCGTGGTGAGCGACCAAGATCGCATCAAGGTTCAGTCGGGCATGGTGCAGAGCTACCGAGAGATGCTTGAGCAGAAGCGGCTCCCGCACCAAGAGATCGATGGGATTTTAAAAGAGAATAAAAGTTTTAAATGTTTGGTGACGACCAATGCACGGATCTATGTCGTCGAGCCTGAGCCAAGAACCTCGGGGGCGCGATGCTACACCCGCGTCTCGGCTATTTTGCGGCGATTTTTGGATGACCAAAACTATAAGAATGCGGTTATCAAAGTATACAAAGTCAGTGAGACGGTGTTTGACAGCTACGAAGCCGCTCGCGTTACCGCTGGCAACACCGGCGCCGTACTCGGCGTTGAAAACCGAAAACTGAGTATTCTGTTTGAAACCGCCATCAGAGAGAAAGCATCGGACATTCACTTTAGAGTCCGCAATGACCGAACCGTGGTCCTGTTTCGAATTAACAAACTCCTGGTCACCAAGGAAGTGTTAGAAAAGGATGTTGGGACACGATTAGTGTCTGCGATGTTCGCAACAGGTCAGAGTTCGGGAAGCACGAAAGACTTTAACAAGAAAGAGGTCATTGACACTTCGTTTACGTGGCCGCCAGGCTCTGGTAACCACATGGTCCGCGTTAACTCAACACCTGAGGAGCGTGGTGTGACCGTTGTCGCGCGTATCCGTGATTCCAAGCAGCTTTTACCGCTCGAACAAGCGGGGTATGAGCCGCAACAACTTAAGGCGCTCAAAGTCGCCACGACCAAACATCAAGGTTTAATGTTGTTCGTTGGGCCGACTAACTCAGGCAAATCGACCACCTTAACGACGATCATCTCTGAGATATCGCCTGAGTTCGCGGTCTGCGAAGTGGCCGATCCGATTGAAGTGGTCTTGCCGAACGTGTCGCACTTTCCGGTCCCCAATGATGACGATGAGCAACTCGAGCGCGTCATGAAGGCCATGGTGCGTCAGGATCCGGATGTGCTGGTGGTGGGAGAGATTCGCTCGAAAACAACGGCGAGCGCGGCGTCCACCATCTCCTACGCAGGTAAGTTGGTGTTCTCAACCGTTCACGCGCCGAGTATTGGCGGAGCATTCCCGCGGTTATTAAAGTTTGGGATGGAGCTTGACGATCTGCAGGCGCCCGACTTTTTAAACGGAATGACGGCCCAAAAGCTCGTTCCGATCATCTGTAAGGTGTGCCGACAGGACAAGATGCAAGACCCCACCCTGACGGAACGTGAAAACATCGAGCGGCAATTTCATTTCGACAAGATCTTTAAAGGGGAGCGCCTCTATTACCGAAATTTTCGCGGTTGCTCGGCCTGCGGCAACACGGGTGTGTCTGGGATTACGCTGGCGGCTGAAGTCATCAGTATGGATTCTCATGTTCGAGGCTTGGTGTCTCAGCGTAAATGGCATGAGATTGAGCCTTGGATGCAAGAGGCGGGTATTTTTACGATGCACGCCCACGCCGCCAAGAAGACACTGGACGGCATTTTTGATCCCTCCATGGTGGAAGTTCAGCTTGATCCGTTTACCGACCGACACATCGAAAGCGCCTTAAAAGCGATCGAAATGGGGAAAGCGACCAATGCTTGAAGCGATTAAACGGTGGCACAACCGAAATGTGTTCTTTGATGCGGGTGAGCGGGCGACGTTCTTCATGCTCTTGGAAACGCAGCTCAGCAAAGGCATTCCTTTAACCAAGGTCATGTCCGGATTTTACAATCATCCGTACACCCCGATAGTGCGAGAGGTTGCGGAAGCGGGGATCGATGCGCTCGAGCAAGGTAAGGAATTGGCCGCCTACTGGGCCGCCGATGGTTACTTCAGTGTGCTCGAAGTGCGGCTGCTCGTCGAAAGCCAACGTCAAAAGGGCGTGGAGGGCTTGCTGACGGCCATTCGGCTCCTCAGAGAGTCGACCAAGGACAACGTCTCGTTTTGGGGCACCGTCGTGCGTAAAAACATTGTCTATATTATCGCGACGCTCTATCTGACGGGTTTCGTTATCTATCTGGGTATCGCGTACCAGGAAACCTTCGACAAGGTGTTTAAGGAGGTGGGCAAATCGACTGATGATTTAAGACTGTTCACGTTTGCCAATTTCTTCATCGATTTTGGGCCCTATCTGTTGGTCTTCTTCACGGTGTATATCGTGACGTATCTCTATTTCAGACGAAATATGACGGAACTCGGATCCCGTGAGCTCGCTAATAAATTTTTCTTGTTCAACTTCTTTGATCGCCGGTTTCAGTATGAAGTGGCCGGCATGATGAACGCGTTTCTGTCGCTGGGCATTAAGTCGGGACCCGCCACCGATTCCATCATTGATATCTATGATGGGAGCCATTTTCAGAGCCAACGAATGCTCGAGGTCAAAGCACGTTTGCGCGATGGACAAAATGCAGTCGAAGCATTTCGGGATCAGGTTTTTAACGATTTTAACTATCACATGCTTGCCTTAAATTGCCCGGACGACACCAACGAGTCAATGGCAAGCGGCTATCAGGTATTAAAGCAAATATCAGGCGAACTGCTCGAGCGCGATTTCACTCGCCTAGGTCGCGTCACCTTGATCGTGACCATACTCATGGCGCTGTTTGTCATGATGGGATTGATGGAGTTCTCTCAGGTCATGCAAGAGGGAACGAGCTGATTAATTTGAAGTTCGGCTGGTCGCGCGCTTCGATCAGGCGATTTTTTTGGTAAGGCGCATAACACGGGGGCGTTTCCCCAAAAGGTAAAAGGAAAAAAAGGTAACGATATGAATAAAGCAAAGCAACAAAGCGGGTTTACCGCGATTGAGTACGTCGCGATCGTCGCGGTCATCGCGATCGCCACCATTGGTATTATCGCCGCCACGGGTGGTTTTTTTGGCTCGAACAAAAAGAACACCGCGTCGCTTGAGGCCACTCAAGTCATTAACGGTGCAAAAGCATGGCGGACCGCTAATAACACGATGACGGGCATCTCAATGACCGCGCTCGATACAGGTGGGTATGACATCGGCCGTTTGGACGGTACGGCGGGTGAGAACTCGTATGGTCAAAGCATCACGGTGGCCGTTAATGCCGGTAATTCCGCGATTGCCGACTTTACGTATGGCACAGACGACCCCAGCGCGTGCGCTGCTCTGGTGACGCGTCTATCACAAATGGATGGGGTGTCAGCGGCTGCGTGTACGGGCACACCGGCGGTGACCTTTGGCGCTCAAATCCAGTAATCAACGCTCGGTGCGGGGCGTGTGCCCCGCGCCTAACGTACGCCAGAAGCCATGAGCCAAGGATTTATTTTGTATCTGACGATCGCACTCGTTGCCACGATTGCAGCGACGAGTCGTTGGTCGTTGGATATCAGCGTATTCGCCCTAAAAACTGAGGTGGCTCAAATGACCAAAGCGGGCACGTCGTATGCCCGCTTTCGTTGTGGTCAGGGCTTATCACCCAATAACCTATTTACGGCCGCACAATTAGCGAGCGATTCGTATACGGATATGACGTTCGCGCCCGACGGCTTTAGGTCGGCACAGATGCGCATCGCTTGGAGTTACATTGGCGCAACCCAAGGGCGCGTTATCTTGCAAGCTCAAACCGACAACACGAGTCACCGCACACGGTTAAAATTAATGGTGCCAGGAGCAACCGAATTGCCAGGCAACATCATTCAACTAGCGGTTCCCGCAGTCACGATCGGCTCTACCGACCGACTGCGCACTTACATGCGATCAGAGAGTGAATTCGAATGCGACGTATAGACATTAAAAAGCAACGGGGATTTAGCCTGTTAGAGCTGTCCATCGTTCTGACTATCATCACGCTTCTGTTGTTTCAGTTCATCCCATTACAAGATGAGATTATTGAAACCAGAACGGAAAACTACGCAATAACCGGCCTGTATGACATCGCAGAGGCCGCGAAAGCGTACTACGCGGATGAAGACAAAGCGTGGTACCGCTTTTGGCCGGGCGACATCGAAACGCTCGTCACCACGGGCTATCTACAAGGATTCACCAACGGCAATGGCTTCGGTTCTCCGTATGCCTTGGCGGTTGACGGCACGACGGGCGGGCTGACCATCACAACCGAGGTAGACGATCCGGTCAGCGC